>NZ_BCBO01000097.1:0-120252 GCF_001320835.1 Pseudomonas sp. NBRC 111138
ACCTATTTTCAGACTTGTTCGGATTTCAGCGTAATACGCGCAAATGCCTTCTTCCCCGCCTGGCAAACGTGAGTCGCGCCCAGCTCGTATATAAAGGTGCGATCAACCACCTCACCATCTATACGTACACCGCCCGAACCCAAGAGATCACGCGCGACCGCCGAATTCTTCACCAGGCCAGCCTTATTAAGCACAGCCGCAATCGGCATCGCCTCGGCAGCAGTCAGTTCAATCTCCGGCAGATCGTCAGGCAGCTCGCCGTCTTTCATGCGATTACCTGCCGCGCGGTGAGCGCTGGCCGCAGCCTCCTCACCATGGAAACGCGCAACGATTTCTTCAGCCAGCTTAATCTTCACATCGCGAGGATTAGCGCCCGCCTCGACATCCGCACGCAGCGCATTGATCTCGTCCATCGAGCGGAAGCTCAACAGCTCGAAGTAGCGCCACATCAGCGCATCCGGAATAGACACCAACTTGCCGTACATCACACCTGGTGCTTCCTGGATACCGACATAGTTCCCCAGAGACTTGGACATCTTCTTGACGCCATCCAAGCCTTCCAACAGCGGCATGGTCAGAATGCACTGAGCCTCCTGACCATAGGCGCGTTGCAATTCACGCCCCATCAGCAGGTTGAACTTCTGATCGGTGCCACCCAACTCAACGTCCGCGCGCAGCGCCACCGAGTCGTACCCTTGAACCAACGGGTAGAGGAACTCATGGATGGCGATTGGCTGATTGGTCGAGTAGCGCTTGTCGAAGTCATCGCGCTCGAGCATGCGTGCCACGGTGTACTGGGACGTCAGACGAATGAAATCTGCCGGCCCCATTTTGTCCATCCAAGTGGAGTTGAACGCCACCTCAGTCTTGGCTGGATCAAGGATCTTGAATACCTGGGTCTTGTAGGTCTCGGCATTATCGAGCACCTGCTCACGAGTCAGCGGCGGGCGCGTAGCACTCTTGCCGCTTGGATCACCGATCATCCCAGTGAAGTCACCTATAAGGAAGATGACCTGATGGCCTAACTCCTGAAACTGACGCAGCTTATTAATAAGCACGGTATGACCCAGGTGCAGATCCGGCGCAGTCGGATCAAAGCCAGCCTTGATACGCAGGGGTTGGCCACGCTTGAGCTTTTCGATCAGCTCGGCCTCGACCAACAGTTCTTCCGCACCACGTTTTATCAGCGCTAGCTGCTCTTCAACCGACTTCATAACAGACCCGCAAGGCTCAGATTCAAAAGGGAACCAACCATACAAGATCAGGGACTAATTACAAGTTTTGCCCTGCGCACGGACACCGTTCAGCAAGCCCAGCGTTCGCGAGCTTGCGCCACAGATGATTTGGTTATATTTTATACAGTTATTTCATCTTCATCATGTCATTCATCTTTTCCATTTCATCTTCAAAGTCAAAATTACTTATGACCACTGAACCGTCTAAAGCGCCGCCGCTTTACCCGAAGACCCACCTGCTCGCCGCAAGTGGTATCGCCGCCCTTCTCAGCCTGGCACTGCTGGTATTCCCTTCCAGTGACGTTGAAGCCAAACGAACATCCCTGAGCCTCGATCTGGAAAGCCCAGTTGAACAACTGACACAAGATCAAGACGCTTCCGACGCTCAACAAGCCACAAATGCTCCGGCCGAATCACCTTTCGCACAGATCGAAAGCGCTCCAGAAGACACTCAACAAGCCACCCAGGAAGCACCTGCGGCAGCCGCAGCCAAGAATCCCCAGCACCGCGAAGTCATCGTGGGCAAAGGCGACACACTATCTACCCTGTTCGAAAAGGTTGGATTGCCTGCCGCTGCTGTAAATGAAGTGCTCGCCAGCGATAAGCAAGCCAAGCAATTCACTCAGCTCAAACGTGGCCAAAAGCTCGAGTTTGAGCTGACGCCAGACGGCCAGCTGAACAACCTGCACACCAGTATCAGCGACCTGGAAAGCATCAGCCTGAGCAAAGGCGCCAAAGGCTTCGCATTCAACCGAATCACCACCAAACCCGTCATGCGTTCCGCCTACGTACATGGCGTGATCAACAGCTCCCTGTCGCAATCGGCCGCGCGTGCGGGCCTGTCGCACAGCATGACCATGGACATGGCCAGCGTTTTTGGCTACGACATCGACTTCGCCCAGGACATCCGTCAAGGCGATGAGTTCGACGTGATCTACGAGCAGAAAGTAGCCAACGGAAAAGTCGTGGGCACTGGTAACATCCTGTCTGCACGCTTCACCAACCGCGGCAAAACCTACACCGCCGTGCGCTACACCAACAAACAAGGCAACAGCAGCTACTACACAGCTGATGGCAACAGCATGCGCAAGGCTTTCATCCGTACCCCCGTTGACTTTGCTCGTATTAGCTCGCGTTTCTCCATGGGCCGCAAGCATCCAATTCTGAACAAAATTCGCGCACACAAGGGCGTCGACTATGCCGCGCCGCGTGGCACGCCAATCAAAGCGGCGGGCGACGGCAAGGTCTTGTTGGCAGGGCGCCGTGGTGGTTACGGCAATACGGTGATCATCCAGCACGGCAACACTTACCGCACGCTGTACGGCCACATGCAAGGCTTTGCCAAGGGCGTCAAGACTGGCGGCAACGTGAAACAGGGGCAAGTGATCGGCTACATCGGCACTACCGGCCTCTCCACCGGCCCGCACTTGCATTACGAGTTCCAGGTCAACGGCGTACACGTCGACCCATTGGGCCAGAAGCTGCCGATGGCTGACCCGATTGCCAAGGCCGAACGCGCGCGCTTCATGCAGCAGAGCCAGCCGCTGATGGCACGCATGGATCAAGAGCGCTCCACCATGCTGGCTTCGGCGAAGCGTTAAGGTATGCCGCTCTATATCGGTGTGATGTCCGGGACCAGCCTCGACGGCCTGGATATCGCCCTTATCGAACAAGGCGCGGCGGTCAATCTGATCGCCACTCATTACATCCCGATGCCTGACGCCTTGCGCACAGAACTGCTGAGCCTATGCGCCAGTGGCCCGGATGAAATCGCCCGCTCGGCAATTGCACAGCAACAATGGGTAACGCTCGCTGCGCAAGGCATCCACGCCTTGCTGGATCAACAGAACCTCAAGCCTCAGGACATTCGGGCGATTGGTAGCCATGGCCAGACGATTCGCCATGAACCCTCCCGAGGCTTTACCGTTCAGATCGGCAACCCTGCCCTTCTCACCGAGCTGACAGACATCACGGTCGTCAGCGACTTCCGCAGCCGCGATGTCGCTGCCGGCGGCCAAGGCGCTCCATTGGTTCCAGCCTTTCATGAAGCCTTGTTCGGCGAGCAGACGGGCAATCGCGCGGTATTGAATGTCGGCGGGTTCAGCAACCTCAGCCTGATCGAGACGGGCGAGCCTGTCGCCGGTTTCGACTGCGGCCCGGGGAACGTCCTCCTCGATGCCTGGATTAACCTGCAGCGCGGCGAACACTTTGATCGGAACGGGCAATGGGCGGCCAGCGGCAAGGTCCAACCCCAACTGCTCAATACGTTGCTCAGCGATCCGTTCTTCATGACCAAAGGCCCAAAAAGCACGGGCCGCGAAGTGTTCAACCTGGCCTGGCTGCAGCAGCACCTTGGCCGTTTGCCCGCCTTTGAACCCCAAGACGTACAGGCCACCCTGCTGGAGCTGACGGCCCTGACCATCGTCGAGTCCCTGCAAAGCGCCCAGACTGACACAACAACCTTGCTGATCTGCGGGGGCGGCGCCCATAACGGGGCACTGATGAGCCGGCTGACAACGTTGCTGCCTTCCACTCATGTCAGCACTACAGCGGCCTACGGCGTAGATCCTGACTGGGTAGAAGCAATGGCCTTCGCCTGGCTGGCACATTGCTGCCTGGAAGGCATCGCCGCCAATCGCCCCAGCGTCACTGGCGCACGTGGGCTTCGAGTGCTTGGCGCGATCTACCCCGCCTGACCCCAGACAGCAAAACGCCGCTTGGCCCGTAAAAGCCAAGCGGCGTTTTTGTACCTGCTACCGATCAGATCGAGAACGAAGACCCGCAACCACATGTCGTGGTGGCATTAGGGTTCTTGATCACGAAACGCGAGCCTTCCAGACCTTCCTGATAATCCACCTCGGCACCTGCCAGGTATTGGAAGCTCATCGGATCCACGACCAGGCTCACACCCTCGCGCTCAACGATAGTGTCGTCATCGGCCACATCTTCATCGAAGGTAAAACCGTACTGAAACCCTGAACAACCGCCGCCCGTAACGAATACGCGCAGCTTCAAGCGATCATTACCCTCTTCATCGACCAGGCTCTTCACCTTGTGCGCAGCACCGTGGGTGAATTGCAAAGCCGTGGGGGTGAAGGATTCAACGCTCATGCTGATAATCTCCCGGCGTAGCGCCGCCATATGCGTAATGGCCGGTATTATCCGCTTCTCCTAGAAAAGCGGTCAACTATTGTTACGGTATATCAATCCGCCCAGCGACCATTAAAAATGCAAAAGGCCCGATCAAAGGGCCTTTTGCGCAACGGTGATCCCGCGTTAAGGCAACATCCCCGCGTGGGACAGGCCCAACTTCTCGTCCAGGCCGAACAGGATGTTCATGTTCTGCACCGCCTGGCCCGAAGCGCCCTTGACCAGGTTGTCGATCACCGACAACACCACCACCAGGTCGCCATCCTGCGGACGATGCACCGCAATACGGCACACATTGGCACCACGCACGCTGCGCGTTTCCGGATGGCTACCGGCCGGCATCACATCGACGAACGGCTCATTGGCATAACGCTTTTCAAACAGCGACTGCAGGTCTACCGAGCGATCGGTGACGGTCGCATACAGCGTGGAGTGAATCCCGCGGATCATCGGTGTCAGGTGCGGCACGAAGGTCAGCCCCACATCCTGGCCGGCAGCGCGACGCAAACCCTGGCGGATTTCCGGCAAGTGCCTATGACCTTTTACCGCATAGGCTTTCATGCTTTCCGACGTTTCGGAGTAAAGCGAACCTACCGCCGCACCACGGCCCGCACCACTGACGCCCGACTTGCAGTCCGCGATCAGGCGCGACGCATCCGCCAAGCCAGCCTCCAGCAATGGCAGAAAGCCCAATTGCGTCGCCGTCGGATAGCAACCCGGCACGGCAATCAGGCGCGCTTGCTTGATCTGCTCGCGATTGACTTCCGGCAGGCCGTAAACCGCCTCTTCCAACAGCTGCGGCGCACCATGGGGCTGGCCGTACCACTTGGCCCACTCATCGGCGTCTTGCAGGCGGAAGTCTGCCGACAAGTCGATAACCTTGGTACCGGCCGCCAGCAGCTCACCGGCCAGAGCATGGGCGACACCGTGAGGCGTGGCGAAGAACACCACGTCGCAGGCACCCAGGGTCTTGGTGTCCGGCACACTGAACGCCAGACCGTCATAGTGGCCTCGCAGGTTCGGGTACATATCGGCCACGGCCAGCCCGGCTTCGGATCGGGAAGTGATGACCACCACCTCAGCCTGCGGATGCTGAGCCAACAGACGCAGCAATTCGACACCGGTGTAACCCGTGCCGCCGACGATACCGACCTTGACCATAAACCTGCCCTCAACGAACCCACTGGAAAGCCGTCGATAATAGGGGCCGTATCGTCCTGCGACAACCGTCAACGTGACGTACGGGCGCATGAGCCACTACTATCTTCGCTACCGTGAACCTGGGAATAACTAAAATGCTCTATCTTTGGGTCAAAGCCTTCCATATCGTCAGCATCGTTTGCTGGTTTGCCGGGCTGTTCTACCTGCCGCGCCTGTTCGTCTACCACGCCCAAAGCGAAGACACCGTCAGCAAGGAGCGCTTCAGCATCATGGAGCGCAAGTTGTACCGTGGCATCATGGGCCCGGCGATGGTTGCCACACTGGTCTTCGGCATCTGGATGCTGGCCCTCAACCCAGGCATTTTCCAGTCGGGGGCCTGGATCCACGCCAAGCTGACCCTGGTCGTCCTGCTGATCGGCTATCACCACATGTGCGGCGCACAGGTAAAACGCTTCGCCCGTGGCGAAAACACCCGCAGCCATGTCTTTTATCGCTGGTTCAATGAGGTCCCGGTTCTGATATTGCTGGCTATCGTAATTTTGGTCGTGGTCAAACCGTTCTAACGTCAATTACTCGGGGAACCTCCAATGTCGCTGCCCGCTCTGCTGGAACAACGTCTGCGCCTGCCCGTGGTGGCCGCGCCGATGTTTCTGATCTCCAATCCGCAACTGGTCCTGGCCTGCTGTCGCAACGGGGTAGTGGGGAGTTTCCCGGCGCTCAACCAACGCGAAAGCAGCGGCTTCAAGGCCTGGCTGGAAGAAATCGAAGCGGGCTTGGCGCTGCTGGACAATCCTGCGCCCTATGCCGTGAACCTGATCGTGCACAACAGCAACCCGCGGCTGGAGGCCGACCTGGCGATCTGTGTCGAGCACAAGGTGCCCATCGTCATCACCAGCCTCGGTGCGGTAAAGGAACTGGTGGACGCGGTTCATAGCTACGGCGGCCTGGTATTTCATGACGTTACTACCCGACGCCATGCGGAAAAAGCCGCTGAAGCCGGCGTAGACGGCCTGATTGCCGTAGCCGCTGGCGCGGGTGGCCACGCTGGCACCTGGAGCCCCTTTTCGCTGATTGCCGAAATTCGCCAGTTCTTCGACAAAACCCTGCTGCTGGCGGGCTGCCTTAACCATGGGCACGAAATTCTTGCCGCCCAGATGCTGGGGGCAGACCTGGCATATTTCGGTACGCGCTTTATCGGCACCACCGAAAGTCAGGCACCGGATGCCTATAAGGAGATGCTGCTCACATCCCGCGCTGCCGACATCGTGCACACTCCTGCAGTCTCCGGCGTACCTGCAAGCTTTATGCGCCAGAGCCTGGAAAATGCCGGTTTTGACCTTGCTGCGCTTCAAGGCAAGGGTGAAGTCAATTTCGGTTCCAAGCTCAAGCCATTGAGCGATGAGGCCAAAGCGTGGAAAACTGTATGGTCTGCTGGCCAAGGCGTCGGTGAGATCAATGATGTACCCACTGTGGATGAGCTCATAGCGCGCCTGGATGCCGAATACCGCAAAGCACGCGAGCACGCCGCGCAACTGCGCTGGCCACGCTGACCCACTGCCGGGCCTGCCAACTGGACAGGCCTGCATACTCTCCCTGATTAAGTGACAAGGATGCCCGCATGAGCGACAGCCGTTTCAAGATTGTGTTTGACGGAGCCTTGCGCCCAGGTGTCGAAAGCACCACCGCCAAGCTGAACCTCGCCGAACTATTCAAAAGCGATGTTGAAGCAATCGAAAAACTCTTCACCGGCCGCCCCGTCGCGCTCAAGCGCGACCTGTCCCAGCCCGACGCGCAAACTTACCTGACGGCACTGCACAATGCCGGGATCGACGCTCGCATCGAGGCCGAACAACCCGTGGCGTTCAACCTTGCAGAAACCCACGAGACGGACTCGTCAACCTCTGACCCCGCCGCTGCGTCACCTTATGCACCGCCACGCGCCGCAGTTGGCGACGACCTGCCGGAGTTCGCCACCCTAAAGGTATTCACCATCCACGGGCGCATCGGGCGCCTGCGCTACCTGGCTTGGACGCTGGCACTGACCGTCGCGATGCTGGTGGCAGCGGGCATCATCAGTACGGTGGGCTTCGCGGTGGCGACAGCCTCGCCAACCATCGCCATCATTATTGGCTCGCTGCTGGGTTTCGCGCTGTTTGTGGCACTGGTAGTGGTGAGCGTGCAAATCGGCGTGCAGCGCCTGCATGACCTGGGCTGGTCTGGCTGGCTGTACCTGCTCAACCTGGTTCCGCTGGTTAACAGTGTTTTCCCGTTGCTGTTGCTGGTATTGCCAGGCAACACGGGCGCCAACCAATACGGCGCGCCACCACCACGCAACTCCACTGCGGTGAAAATCCTGGCCTCGCTGTGGCTGGCGTTCATTCCCTTGATGCTCATCATCGTCGTCACCCTGGGTATGAATGGCTACCTGGACCAGCTTGAAGCCAACATGGACAGCAGCTACGAAAGCAGCTCCATTACCTCCGATGCAGACGCCGATCAAAGCGCTATCGTTGACGAAGCCGAAGCGCAAAGTGCTGACGATGCAGCCGAACCTGTAGACTCTCCAGAACAGTGAAGAAACGCCCGCCGCCTGTGACGCACTGTCATAGGCCGGTGGCGTAGCGATGGAGAAAGGCATGACCCGTTACGCTCTGATCACCGGCGCCTCCAGTGGCATCGGCCTGGCATTGGCCGAGGCCTTGGCACGGCGCGGCCGTAGCTTGATTCTGTTGGCCCGCCAGCGTGATCAGTTGGAAAGCATTGCATTGGAGTTGACCCAACGCTTCGGCGTCGAGGTGCTGTTTCGTGCCTGTGATTTGGGCGAGCCGCTGCGTTTGTCCGGCTTTTTGCTGGAGCTCGAAGAGGGTGAGCGACAGATCGACCTGCTGGTCAACTGCGCCGGCATCGGCACCAGCGGGCCGTTCCTGGCCCAGGACTGGATGACCGAGCAGGACCTCATCGAGGTCAACATCCTGGCCTTGACCCGCATGTGCCACGCACTGGGCAATGCGATGGCCCTGCATGGCGGCGGGCAAATCCTCAATGTGGCTTCGGTCGCCGCCTTCCAGCCTGGGCCGTGGATGAGTAGCTACTACGCCAGCAAAGCCTACGTATTGCACTTCTCCGAAGGGCTGCGCGAGGAATTGAAGACCTGCGGCATCAAGGTTTCAGTGCTGTGCCCCGGCCCCACGCGCACCGCATTCTTCGGCACCGCGCAGATGGATACGGCGAAACTCGACCGCAGCCAGCAACTGATGAGCCCGGAAGAAGTCGCGCTGTACACCGTGCGGGCGCTGGAAAAGAACAAGGCCATCATCATTCCCGGGCGCCGCAATCGTTGGCTGACGTTCAGCCCACGCCTGAGCCCCCGCTGGCTCACCCGCAAAATTGCCGGCGCCATCAACAAGGCCTATTGCCCACGCTGATGGCCTACGTACACTCACCTCACCTTTCACGATGGAGATACAGCTGTGGATACTCTGTTCACCAAGATCATCAACAGGGAAATACCGGCGAAGATCATCTATGAAGATGACCAAGTCCTGGCTTTTCACGATATCGCCCCGCAGGCGCCAGTGCATTTCCTGGTTATCCCGAAAAAGCCCATTCGTACCCTCAACGACCTGACCGAGGACGACAAGGCGCTGGCCGGCCATATCCTGTTCACCGCCCAACGCCTGGCCGTGGAACAAGGCTGCGAAAAAGGCTTTCGTGTGGTGATGAATTGCAATGAAGACGGCGGGCAAACCGTTTACCACATCCATATGCACGTGCTGGGTCAGCGCCAGATGAACTGGCCACCGGGCTGAGTGCACAAGGGCAAATTGACTCAGCACAAACGCTGGACGCTCTCTTGCGGTAAACTGGCCGCCGAGATTCTTCCCGGAGGTCAGCATGACTACCCAACGTCACTACTCGCCGATTGACCGTCTGTTGCTGCAAGCCGACACGGCCATGCGCACCCTGCTGCCGTTCAGCGGCCAGCCCTACCGTCCCTCGCCCGCCATCGTGCAGCCGGATGTACAGCTGAGCGACACCGATACCCGTCACGTCGCTGGCCTGATGCGCATTAACCATACCGGTGAAGTCTGTGCCCAGGCGTTGTACCAGGGCCAGGCGCTGACCGCCAAGTTGCCACAGGTACGCACGGCGATGGAGCATGCGGCCGAGGAAGAGATCGACCATCTGGCCTGGTGCGAACAACGCATCCGCCAGTTGGGCAGCCATCCCAGCGTGCTCAACCCACTTTTTTATGGCTTGTCGTTTGGTATCGGCGCGGCTGCCGGGCTGATCAGCGACAAAGTCAGCCTGGGGTTTGTGGCCGCGACAGAACATCAGGTGTGCAAGCACCTGGACGAACACCTGGAGCAACTGCCGGCCGAAGACGAAAAGTCACGGGCCATTCTTGAGCAGATGCGCATCGATGAAGAACACCACGCAGAGAGCGCGCTGGACGCGGGCGGCTTCCGCTTTCCAGCCCCGGTACGGTTCGGCATGAGCCTGCTGGCCAAGGTCATGACCAAAAGCACCTATCGAATCTGAACCGAAAAAAAGGGCGCCCGAAGCGCCCTTTCTTTTGCCGGCTGCAATCAACCCAACTCGATGATTTCGTAGTCGTGGGTAATGACCACGCCCGCGGCCCCCAGCATGATCGATGCTGAGCAGTACTTCTCGGCCGACAGCTCGATGGCACGCTTGACCTGAGCGTCTTTCAGCGCCCGGCCCTTGACCACGAAATGCATATGGATCTTGGTAAAAACCTTGGGGTCTTCAGTGGCGCGCTCGGCTTCCAGGAAGGCTTCGCAGCTTTCCACGGCTTGCCGGGACTTCTTCAAGATGCTGACCACGTCGAAATTGCTGCAACCGCCCACACCCAGCAGCAACATTTCCATGGGGCGTACACCCAGGTTCCGACCGCCGGCTTCCGGCGGGCCATCCATAACCACCACGTGGCCGCTGCCCGACTCACCGAGGAACATGGCTTCGCCCGCCCATTGGATGCGTGCCTTCATCGCCCAGACTCCACTGCTAAAAAAGGGTCGCCAGCTTAGCACAGGGCCTTGAAACAGCAGCGCCCTGCATAAAATCGATAAATGACAGCGTTTGCCCGCTAAATTGGCTAATCGCGACAGAAGGTGTCTGGTAAGCTGGCGCCAAATGAATGGCGCATTGCCATGTCTTGTACGGCGTGTATCAATGAGATGCCGCTGGATAAAAACAACGCCAACGACACCGCGCAGTCTTTTTCGGGATACAACCATGGTTGCTCTTACTCCCACATCCAAGATCAAGAACCTCGACAAGCTGCTGCTTCACTGCCAGCGCCGACGTCATCCGGCCAAACACAACATCATCTGCGCCGGCGAGCGTTCAGAAACCCTGTTCTTCATCATCAAAGGCTCGGTCACCATCCTGATCGAGGATGAGGATGGCCGTGAGATGATCATTGCCTATCTCAACGCCGGAGACTTCTTCGGGGAGCTGGGTTTGTTTGAACAAGCAGGCAAAGAGCAGGAACGTAGTGCTTGGGTACGGGCCAAAGTTGAGTGCGAAGTGGCCGAAATCAGCTATGCGAAATTTCGCGAATTGGCCCAGCATGATCCGGACATCTTGTACGCCCTGAGCGGTCAGATCGCCCAGCGCCTGCGCGACACCACGCGTAAGGTCGGCGACCTGGCGTTCTTTGATGTCACTGGCCGCGTCGCTCGCTGCCTGCTGGAATTATGCAAACAACCCGACGCCATGACCCATCCCGACGGCATGCAGATCAAAGTCACGCGCCAGGAGATCGGACGTATTGTCGGGTGTTCGCGGGAAATGGTCGGCCGCGTGCTCAAGGATTTGGAAGAACGCAACCTGGTGCACGTCAAAGGCAAGACGATGGTGGTGTTCGGTACTCGCTAGAGCGGCAGGAAGCCAGCCAGCATCTGCCGGTACAACGTGTCGAGCCGACGGATCGCGTCCGGCGCGGGAAACGCTTCGTGCAGTGCGATATGGCTATCGGCGCGAACCCGCTGCTCCAAGCCGCAGGCTTGATTGAAGCGGTTGACCGCCGCAATCAATTCCTCACGATCATTCTCCAGCAACATCGCCCCGTGCACCAACCCGACCGGGCGGCCACCGCTTTGCCGCCAACGCTGGGCAGTGCCCACCATTTTGCGGCCATTGAGGTTGACGTTGTAACGACCGTCGCAAAACGCACCGTCAATTTCGCCGACGGACGCATCGCCACCCAACTCGATCAACAGATCACAGATCGGTTGGCACAAGCGCTGATAGCCGGTTTCGATGCGCCCCTGGTCGCCTTCGCTACGCGGTGGGGCATAGACCAGGGCGATGTTGACCGTGGCGCCGGACTGCGGCACCGGCTCACCGCCGGTTTCACGCAGCAATACCGGCCAACCCGCATCGGCCGAGACCTGGCTCGCCACCGCGAATGCCGGCAGCCGGCTCAAACGGCGCGGCATGACCAGCGCTTGGTCACTGGGCTGCCAGAACAGCAATCCGAATGCCTGCTCACCCGCGCAAACGGCTGCCAATAGGTCTTGCTCGGCGGCAAGGCCAGCTTCGACAGTCATGATCACGGGCTGGAGCATCGAACACCTACCTGAATAAACACAAAACCAATGTGGGTGCTGGCTTGCCTGCGATAGCGGTGTGTCAGCTACACAGAGGTTGGCTGACCCGCCGCTATCCAGGCAAGCCAGCTCCTACAGTTCCGAGCGTATTTCAAATCAGTCTAGTGTCGAACCGCTGATCGTCGTACCGCGCTCCGGGAAGAACAAACGCTGCAGTTCCGCCCCCGGGTTCTCGGCGCGCATAAAGGTCTCGCCCACCAGGAACGAGTACACACCACTGATTTCCATCAATTCCACATCGGCGCGATTGACGATGCCACTCTCGGTAATCACCAAGCGATCGCGCGGAATACGCGGCAGCAGGTCGAGGGTAGTTTCCAGGCTGACGTCGAAGGTATGCAGGTTACGGTTGTTGACGCCCACCAGCGGAGTATCGAGGGTCTTCAATGCGCGCTCCAGCTCGTCGCCGTCATGCACTTCGACCAACACGTCCAGGCCGACGCTTTTGGCCACGGCCGCCAGCTCCGCCATCTTCACGTCATCCAATGCCGAGACAATCAGCAAAACGCAGTCGGCACCCAAGGCACGAGCTTCGACGATTTGGTACGGGTCGACCATGAAGTCCTTGCGGATCACCGGCAGCTTGCACGCAGCGCGCGCCTGTTGCAGGAACGAGTCGGAACCCTGGAAGTAGTCAATATCCGTCAGCACAGACAAGCAGGTTGCCCCACCCTTCTCGTAACTGACGGCGATCTCAGCGGGTACGAAGTGTTCGCGAATCACGCCTTTGCTCGGCGAGGCTTTCTTGACCTCGGCGATCACGGCCGGCTGCTTGAGCTTGGCCTGGGCGATCAAGGCATTGGCAAAGCCGCGTGGCGCATCGGCGGTTTTCGCCCGCGCTTCCAACTCGGCCAGGCTCACACGGGCGCGGCGCTCAGCCACTTCTTCAGCCTTGCGGGCCAGGATCTTTTCCAGAACGGTTGGCACACTCATCCTTCATTCTCCATCTTGAATACGGCGGTGAATGCTCCCAGCTCTTCGAGCTTCTCACGAGCCAGGCCGGTGTGCAGCGCATCGTGGGCCAAGGCGACACCTTCCTTGAGACTATAGGCATGGTCGGCGGCGTAAAGGGCTGCGCCAGCGTTGAGCACAATCATTTCCGCAGCTTTCTGACCGTTTTCGGTCTTGCGACGCCCCAGGGCATCACGAATCAATTCCAACGAAGCTGCCGGGCTTTCCACCGCCAGGCCGTGCAAGCTCTGGCTTTTCATACCAAGGTCTTCGGGC
Source organism: Pseudomonas sp. NBRC 111138 (assembly GCF_001320835.1). Classification (NCBI taxonomy): domain Bacteria; kingdom Pseudomonadati; phylum Pseudomonadota; class Gammaproteobacteria; order Pseudomonadales; family Pseudomonadaceae; genus Pseudomonas; species Pseudomonas sp. NBRC 111138. The sequence goes on from NZ_BCBO01000097.1 coordinate 13,412, forward strand.
TCGACCCAATATTCGGTGACCTCGTCGTTCTTCAGCTCCGCCACGAAGGTCGGCGCCGCCAGGCTGAACTCGTCGAGGCCATCCTTGGAATGCACCACCAGCACATGCTTGCTGCCCAGGCGTTGCAAGACTTCGGCCAGCGGCCGGCACAGCGCCTGGCTGAACACGCCTACCACCTGGTGCTTCACACCGGCCGGATTCGTAAGCGGGCCGAGCATGTTGAACAGGGTACGCAAGCCAAGGTCCTTACGCGGGCCGGCAGCGTGTTTCATTGCGCCATGATGGGACTGGGCAAACATGAAGCCGATACCAACGCTGTCAATGCAGCGCGCTACTTGCACCGGCGTGAGGTTCAGGTAAATACCGGCCGCTTCCAGCAAGTCGGCACTGCCGCTCTTGCCAGACACTGCACGGTTACCGTGCTTGGCGACGGTGCAACCAGCGGCGGCCACCACAAAAGATGAGGCGGTCGACACGTTGAAAATATTCGCACCGTCACCGCCGGTGCCCACCACATCGACGACGCCGTCGAGAGTCTTGAGCTCGACCTTGTCCGCCAGCTCACGCATCACCGACACCGCACCGACTATTTCGTCGATGCTTTCGCTCTTCATGCGCATCGCCATCATAAAGGCGCCGATCTGGGCATCGGTGCATTGGCCGGTCATGATCTCGCGCATCACATCGCTCATTTCCGCGGTGCTAAGGTCCAGATGGCCGACGATACGGCTCAGGGCAGTCTTGATATCCATGAAAAGTCCTTAGCGCGTGCCGCCGCTCTGCTTGAGAAAGTTGGCGAACAGCTCGTAGCCCTGCTCGGTCAGGATTGATTCAGGGTGAAATTGCACCCCTTCGATGTTCAGCGTCTTGTGACGCAAGCCCATGATCTCGTCGACCGAGCCGTCTTCCAATTGGGTCCAGGCGGTCAATTCCAGGCATTCGGGCAAGGTTTCACGCTTGACCACCAGTGAGTGGTAACGGGTCACGGTCACCGGCAGGTTCAGGCCGTGGAACACACCCAGGTCACGATGGAACACCGGGCTGGTCTTGCCGTGCATGACCTCCCGCGCGCGCACCACATCACCGCCAAACGCCTGGCCGATGGACTGGTGGCCCAGGCAGACGCCCAGGATCGGCAGCTTGCCGGCGAAATACTGGATAGCTTCCAGAGAGATGCCCGCTTCGGTCGGCGTGCACGGGCCAGGTGAGACGACGATGCGCTCGGGGTTCAACGCGGCGATTTCGGCAACAGTGAGTTCATCGTTGCGCACCACCTTGACCTCGGCACCCAGCTCGCCCAGGTACTGCACAACGTTGTAGGTAAAGGAGTCGTAGTTATCAATCATCAGCAACATGTGGGTTCAAACCTCTTGAATTCACTGATTTCAAATGACCGCCTTCCAAGAGTGTGACCCGCTGCCAGACGCACGTTCCGGTTGCCAGGGTGAGTTGGCAAGGGGCGTCAGGCAACGGGTGAAGAAGGCAAATCGGTACAGGTCCGGCCAGGCCGGCAGAGAAAAATGTCAGGCGCGCCAACGCCAACGGGCGTGTGCCTTGACTACTCGCATCAAGAGTTTGCTGATGATCAACACGGGGAGGGTCTCATTCATACGTTCAGGCACAGTAACGTAGGCTCGCCAGCGGTGCAATATGGAGCCGCAAATACGGGGGCCAACGTAGGCAGATTCCACATATCCCTACAGAAAATGCTAGAAATTTTGCTAGTGTTTCACTTCCAACATAAAAACAACCGAATGGAATCTTGCATGCTCAGACCAGCGTTTTTCACGCCCCTTGCTGGCTGCCTCCTGTCATTGGCCTGCGCCCAGGCGTTCGCAGCCCCGTCACCTTATTCAACTATGGTGGTTTTCGGCGACAGCCTGGCTGATGCAGGCCAGTTTCCCGACGGTTCGGCCGGTGCCACGTTGCGCTTTACCAATCGAACCGGGGCGAACTTCCAGGGTGAGTACGGCCTGGTCTCCTCAACCCTATTGGGTGCCAAATTGGGGGTAGCCCCCAATGACCTGAATGCCTCCACCTCACCCGTTCGCGCAGCCCAAGGTTTGCCAGACGGGAACAACTGGGCAGTGGGTGGTTACCGTACCGACAATATCCTCGACTCTATTACCTCAGTCTCCGATGCTGCGATTCCCCCCGGCAATGCCGGTGGTGGCACCGTGTTGCGCAGCCGGCAGGGCTATTTGCCGGCCAATGGTGGGAGAGCTGACCCGAACGCGCTCTACTTCCTTTCCGGTGGGGGCAACGACTTCCTCCAAGGCCGGGTACTCAGCCCCGCTCAAGCGGTCGCCGCAGGTGGGCGTCTGGCGGACAGCGCCCAGGCTCTGCAACAGGCCGGCGCACGCTACATCATGGTCTGGATGCTACCCGACCTGGGGCTGACGCCAGCCATCAACGGCACCCCACAGCAAGCAGCGACCTCGGCCCTGAGCAATATTTTCAACCAGTCCCTGGTACAGCGCCTGTCACAAGTGGATGCGCAGGTTATCCCGCTGAACATCCCGCTGTTGTTGAACGAGGCTTTCGCCGATCCGGCCCGCTTCGGCCTCGCCACCGGCCAGAACCTGACCGGCACCTGCTTCAGCGGCAACAGTTGCACCGCCAACCCAACCTACGGCATCGGCGGTACCAATCCGGACCCGACCAAGCTGATCTACAACGACTCGGTCCACCCTACTGTGGCCGGGCAACGCTTGATTGCCGACTACGCCTATTCGCTACTCGCCGCGCCGTGGGAACTGACCTTGCTGCCGGAAATGGCCCAAGGCACATTGCGCGCCCACCAGGACGAGCTGCGTAACCAATGGCAAGCAGACAACGGCAGTTGGCAAGCCGTCGGCCAATGGCGCGCCATAGTGGCCGGCGGCGGCCAACGCCTGGATTTCGATGATCAGAGCAGCTCGGCCAGTGGCGACGGCAGCGGCTACAACCTGAATATCGGTGGCAGCTACCGGCTCGATGAAAACTGGCGCGTGGGCGTTGCCGCTGGCCTGTATCGGCAGACCCTCGAAGCCGGTGCCAATGATTCGGACTACAAGCTCAACAGCTATATGGGCACGGCTTTCGCTCAGTATCAGCAAAATCACTGGTGGGCCGATGCCGCATTGACCGGCGGCAAGCTGGACTTCGACAGCCTCAAGCGCAAGTTCGCCCTGGGTGTCAGTGAAGGCTCGGAGAAAGGTGATACCGATGGCTGGCTCTGGGCACTGAGCGGCCGCGTGGGGTATGACATCGCCACACCGGGCGGCGACTGGCACCTGTCGCCGTTCATCAGCGCCGATTACGCGCGGGTTGAAGTCAATGGTTACTCGGAGAAAAACAGCCGCTCCACCGCCCTGACCTTTGATGATCAACAACGCGACTCCAAGCGCCTGGGCGTCGGCCTGCAAGGCAGCTACCGCATCGCGCCGCAAACCCAGGTTTTTGGCGAAGTTGCACACGAGCATGAGTTTGAAAATGACACCCAGAAGGTGAACATTTCGCTCAACAGCGTCCAGGGAATCGACTTCAAGCTGGACGGCTATACGCCTCGCAGTAACTCTGACCGCTTGAGCCTGGGTGTCAGCCACAAGCTGACTCAGGACCTGGCACTGCGCGCGGCGTATAACCTGAGGAAGGATGACAATTTGACCCAGCAAAGCATCAATGTCGGGGTCAGTCTGGATTTCTAAATACTGCGCAAAACAAATGTGGGAGCTGGCTTGCCTGCGATGGCGGTGGATCAGTCACTGAATATCTCAAGTGACACACCGCCATCGCGGGCAAGCCCGCTCCCACATTTTTTATTCCAGCTTCAGTCTTGTGGCGTTTGCTCTGCCAATGCCACGGCACGGAACATCGCTCGGCGCTTGTTCAGGGTTTCTTCCCACTCAAGGGCCGGCACCGAGTCCGCCACAATCCCACCACCAGCCTGCACATGCAGTTCGCCATCCTTGATCACGGCCGTGCGGATCGCAATGGCGGTGTCCATATTGCCGTTCCAGGCAAAATACCCGACGGCGCCGCCGTAGACACCACGCTTGACCGGCTCCAGTTCGTCGATGATTTCCATCGCACGGATCTTCGGCGCCCCCGACAATGTGCCCGCCGGCAAAATCGCCCGCAGTGCGTCCATCGCCGTCAGCCCGGCCTTCAGCTCGCCGGTGACGTTGGACACGATATGCATCACATTGGAATACCGCTCAATGACCATCTTCTCGGTCAGTTTCACCGAGCCGATTTCCGAGACACGCCCGGTGTCGTTGCGCCCCAGGTCGATCAGCATCAGGTGTTCGGCGATTTCCTTGTCGTCGCTGAGCAGGTCTTCTTCCAGCGCCACGTCGGCTTCTTCGGTCGCGCCACGGGGGCGCGTGCCGGCAATCGGGCGCACGGTGATCAGGTTGTCTTCAACCCGCACCAGCACTTCCGGCGAACTGCCGACGACGTGGAAATCGCCAAAATTGAAGAAGTACATATACGGCGTCGGGTTGAAGCAACGCAGTGCGCGGTACAGGTCAATCGGCGCGGCCTTGAAGTCGATGGACATGCGTTGCGATGGCACCACTTGCATGCAGTCACCGGCGAGGATGTATTCCTTGATGGTATCGACGGCACGCTCGTAGTCATCCTGGGTAAAGCTTGAGCGGAACACCGGGTCGGCCGCGGGTGGGCGGCTGAGGTCCAGGCCGCGACGCGGGGTGATCGGCTGGCGGAGTTTCTCAAGCAGCGCTTCCAGGTTGGCCTGGCCTTGCTCGAAGGCATCAGCCTGGGCAGGGTCGGCAAGGACAATCGCATGCATCTTGCCGGCGAGGTTGTCGAACACCACCACCGCGTCGGACACCATCAGCAAAATGTCCGGCACGCCCAGCGGGTCCGGGTTCGGGCATTTGCCCAAGCGCTTCTCCACATAGCGCACGCAGTCATAGCCGAAGTACCCCACCAGGCCGCCATTGAAGCGCGGCAGGCCAGCGATGGTCGGCACGTTGTAGCGCGCCTTGAAGGTTTCGACAAAAGCCAGCGGGTCTTCTACGTCATGGCTTTCGATCTCCACGCCATCATGGGTGATGCTCACATGATGGTCGTGTACCCGCAGCACCGTGCGGCATGGCAGGCCAATGATCGAGTAACGACCCCACTTCTCACCGCCCTGTACCGACTCGAGCAGGTAGGAGTTGGGCTCGTCGGCCAGCTTCAAGTAGATCGACAGCGGCGTATCGAAGTCGGCCAGGGTTTCGCAAGCCATGGGGATACGGTTATAGCCGGCAGCGGCCAAACGCAGGAATTCTTCGCGGGTCATGAGGTGCCTCGTGGTGTGAGGGTCAAACAGTCAGGTAGGCAAACGTGCCGCAAACGCGGCCAGGATCAGTCAGGCGCGCCAACGCCAGCGGGCCAGGGCCTTGATGACTTTCATCCAGAGTTTGCGAGTGACCACCACGATGGAATTTCCAGAAGGGGACGAATCAATGTCGGGCAACGTTATCTCAGCGCCAGCGCCCAAGCAACCGGGGATTAGCAGTCGCAGGTCATCAATCACCAGCGCGGGGGACTCCTCCGCAATCGGCCGGCCATGGTTGTAACCATAACTCAAGGCCACACACTGCACGCCCGCCGCCTTGGCCGCCAGCACATCACTGCGTGAATCGCCGACAAACAGCGACTGAGACGCCGGAATATTGGCCATTTTCATTACGAAAAACAGCGCCGCCGGGTCGGGTTTTTTCTGCGGCAAGGTATCGCCGCCGATGATCCAGCGGAAGTAGCGACCGATTTTCATCTGGTCCAACAACGGCGCAACGAAGCGCTCCGGCTTGTTGGTGATCAGGGCCATTTCCACGCCCTGCTTGCTCAACCACTTGAGGGTATCGCGCACACCGGGGTAAACCACGGTCAGTTCGTGGCTGCTTTCATAAGCGGCATTGAACAGTTCCAAGGCATGTTCTGCCTCGACCTCATCCACACCCGTGGCATCGATGTCGTTGGCCAGGGCCCGGCGCACCAACATCGGTGCGCCATTGCCAACCCATTCGCGCACCGACTCGATCCCTGCCGGCTTGCGCCCCAGCTTGAGCAGCATCTGGTCCACCGCGGCCGCCAGGTCAGGCACCGAGTCGATCAAGGTACCGTCCAGATCGAACATCACCAGCCGTGGCAATTTGCCGGGGAACAACTGCTCAAAACCGCTCATGGACGCGCCAGCGCCAGTTCGGCACGCATCTTGTCGATGACGGCCTGGTAGTCCGGGGCGTTGAAGATAGCAGAGCCGGCCACGAAGGTATCGGCGCCCGCTGCGGCGATCTCACGGATATTGTTGACGTTGACCCCGCCGTCGATTTCCAGGCGAATGTCACGCCCCGACGCATCAATCAGCGCACGGGCCTCACGCAGCTTGTTCAAGGTGCCAGGGATGAACTTCTGCCCGCCGAAGCCTGGGTTGACGCTCATCAGCAAGACCATGTCGACCTTGTCCATCACGTACTCAAGCACGCTCAGCGGAGTAGCCGGGTTGAATACCAGGCCCGCCTTGCAGCCGCCTTCGCGGATCAGTTGCAGTGTGCGGTCAACGTGCAGCGTGGCTTCAGGGTGGAAGGTGATGTAAGTCGCACCCGCCTCGATGAAGTCACCGACGATACGGTCTACCGGGCTGACCATCAGGTGCGCATCAATCGGCGCAGTGATGCCGTACTTGCGCAACGCGGCGCACACCATCGGGCCGATGGTCAGGTTGGGTACGTAGTGGTTGTCCATGACATCGAAGTGCACGAAGTCGGCACCGGCGGCCAACACCTTGTCCACTTCCTCACCCAGGCGGGCGAAGTCGGCAGAGAGAATCGATGGAGCAATGACGAAGGGCTGCATGACGCACCTTTTTTGAGCTAAATCACGATGGCGCGCATTGTATACCTCATGCTTTGCTGCGCGCACCGTGACCTATCTCAACGGTTAGTAAGCTGCGCGGTAGATTTTTTCGATATCGGCGGCGCTGAGCTTGCGCGGGTTGTTGCGCATCAAGCGCTCAATGCCTGCGGCTTCGCTGGCCATGGCCGGGATGGCGTCCTCGGGCACGCCGAAACTGCGCAGGCCGGACGGGATCTCCACCGCCGCACACAGCCGCGTCATCGCCGCTACAGCCTGGTCAGCAGCGTCATTCACACTCAGCCCGGCGATATTGACGCCCATGGCCTGGGCGATGTCCTGCATGCGCTCGACGCAGGCCAATTTGTTCCAGTGCATCACATACGGCAACAACAGCGCGTTGCTTACGCCATGGGCAATGTTGAAGCGCCCACCCAACGGGTACGCCAGCGCATGCACGGCACCGACGCCAGCGTTGCCAAAGGCCATGCCGGCCATCAGGCTGGCGGTGGCCATGTCGTCACGGGCCTGCAGGTTCGCCGGATTGGCGTAAGCCTTAGGCAACGCGCTGGCAATCAATTTGATCGCACCGATGGCCAGGGCGTCGGTAATCGGCGAGGCATTCAGCGACAGGTAGGACTCGATGGCGTGCACCAAGGCGTCCACGCCACTGGCGGCCGTGACACCGCGTGGGCAGGTCAAGGTCATTTGCGGGCTGATCAGCGCAACGTCCGGCAGCAAGTAATCGCTGACGATGCCTTTTTTCAGCTGCGCCGCCTTGTCGGACAGTATCGCCACGTTGGTCACCTCCGAGCCGGTGCCGGCGGTGGTGGGGATGGCGATCAACGGCGGGCCTTTGCGCGGCACCTGATCGACGCCAAACAAGTCCGCCAGCGCGCCGTGATAACCGGCATAGGCCGCCACGCTCTTGGCGATGTCAATGGCACTGCCGCCGCCCACACCGATCAGGCCGTCATGCCCGCCTTCGCGGTACGCACGCATGCAGTCTTCGACGATGGCAATTTCCGGATCGGGCAGCACACGGTCGAAGATTTCGTAGGCTCGATCACCCAGATGCTCCAGGGCCAGCGCCACGGTGCCGGACTGGACCAGCGCGGCGTCGGTGACGATCAACGGATTATCCACATCCAGGCGCGTGAGTTCGGCAGCCAGTTGTTCGATGGCACCTGCGCCGGTCAGCAGTTTGTGGGCGATCTTGAATGAGGAAGTACTCATGTGCGCGGCCTCTTATGAATGATGGGCTGGCACAAGAATAGCCGCACCTGGCGTGTTGTCTGCCATTCACTGGTTGAATGGTCGCACCGCGCCCATCAAGGCAGCCAACAAACCGCCGATAATCTGTTGGTAATGAGAACCGCGCCTCATACCCCTGACAAATACCGACCAACCCATTAGGCTGCTGGAATCACTTCTGGCCGGGAATCAACGATGCTTTTTCTTCACCGTTCGGCACTGCCAGCACTGTGCCTGTCACTCCTGTTTACCAGTGTCTTGCCTGTTCAGGCCGAGGATGCGCCCTCGCCTGCCGTCGAAAAACCGGCTGAACGCCAGCCACTGTCCGAGCGTAGCCAACAAGAAGCCAGTGCGCTCGAACGGCAGGTGCCGCTGCAAGAGCAACAGCAATTGCAGGCGGGTAGCGAGTCGTTCCTGGCGCTGTGGAAACCCGCCAACAGCGCCGAAGCCGAGGGTGTGGTGATCCTCATACCAGGTGCTGGGGAGAACGCGGACTGGCCGCAAGCAATCGCGCCTCTGCGGCGTAAGTTGCCGGACGCCGCCTGGGGCACCCTCAGCCTGTCATTGCCTGACGTCAGTGTGGATACCCTGCCGCCACGGCTCATCGAACCGCCGAAAGCGGCGGTCGATACCAGCAGCAAGGAAGGCAGCACCGCTGCCAAGCCGGTCGAACAGGCCGCCAGTGCCGAGGCCGAAGGCACTGACCCGGCGGTGGTGCCGGGGGCGGATGAGCAGGACAAGACCGACGCCAAGCGCATCTTCGACCGTATCGACGCCGCCGTCGCCTTCGCCCAGACCCAAAGCGCCCGCAGTGTGGTGTTGCTCGGCCATGGAACCGGGGCCTGGTGGGCGGCACGCTACCTGAGCGAGAAACAACCCTCCCAGGTGCAGAGGTTGGTGATGGTGGCCGGCAAGACGCCTGCGGCTCGCCAACCAGACCTGCAACAACTGGCGCCGGTCTTGAAGGTGCCCACGGCGGATGTGTTCTATCAAGAAGACGCCCAGGACCGCAAAAACGCTCAGGAGCGACGCCAGGCGGCCAAGCGCTCGAAGAATGACAGCTATAAACAGGTGTCGCTCACGGCGTTGCCCGGTAATAGCGCGGCAGAGCAAGAGCAGTTATACCGCAGGGTTCGCGGCTGGTTGAGCCCACAGGGCGGCGCAGACTGACACTCCGCTATCGGGGGCAACATCGCTTTCTGTAGGAGCGAACTTGCGAAAACGTCAACGATAATGCGTGCTTCCTGAATAAACGCGGCCCCTGGGAGTTTTTCGCGAGCAAGCTCGCTCCTCCAATCAGGGCTTGCCACTGCCACATAGAGTTGAGTGACTATAGCCTCAGCGAAAATCGCGCCGCTCACGAATCAACGCATAGGCGTTATGCAATTCACGGGTTCGTTCAGTCGCCTCCCGTACTTGCGCGGGGCTGGCACCCGTGCCGGCGATCTTGTCCGGATGGTGACGGCTGAGCAGGCGGCGGTAGGCGCGCTTGATCACCGAAGGCTCAGTGGTTGCCGTCACCCCCAGGATACGCAACGCCTCCTGATAGGCCCCCCCACGATTGGCCACTGGCTTGCGCTCCGGCGCGTAATCGGTCGCCAATGCCTGCAGCTGCTGCGGCGTCCAGCCCAGCCACTTGCCCCACTGGTCGATCAGGTCGCGCTCGGCAGCATCCGCCCGACCGTCCGCCCACGCCATGCGCCAACAGGCGCGCAGCACGCCTTCCGCCGCATGGGGCTGCGTCTTGAGCACCCGCAGGTAACTGCGTACACGGTCACTGCCGGACTTGCCACGGTTGAAGGCGCTGATCGCGCGGCGCTGGGCCGGCTCACTCATGTCCAGTGCGCGCATTTCCTGGCGCGCTTGCTGGATATGCCCATCGACAACCCGGCCATTACTCTTGGCCAGGCGTCCCAGCAGCACGAACAACAGCTCGTCGTTGCGCAAGGCCGGACGCCCACCCAGGCGCTCACGTAACTGCGCCCAACTGTGCAATTGCAAGCGACGATCCAAGGCCTGCCCCAGCAATGCCCCCAACAAAGCCCCCGGAATACTGGCAATGGCAAAGCCAGCCCCGGCGCCGATCAGCGTCCCTGGCCACAACATCCTAGCGTCCCTTTGTCAGCAAGGTTTCGACCTGCGCCAGTCGCTCCAGCGTCCCCACATCCACCCAGCGTCCTGCCATGTGCTCCCCCGTTACCAGACCTTTGGCGATGGCCTCGCGCAACACCGGGGCCAACTTGAAGGCACCGGCGCTGCAACCCGCGAACAACTTGGGGTCGAGCACTGAAATGCCACTGAAGGTCAGGTTATCGGCACCGGGCGCGGCATCATGAAGCACACCGTGATCCAGGTAGAAATCCCCGCCCGACGGGTGGTGCGCAGGGTTGTCGACCATCACCAAGTGCGCCAGGCCCCGGATCGGCTGCTTGAGCTGGGTGAAATCGTAGTCAGTCCAGATATCGCCATTGACCACCAGAAACGGTTCGTCGCCCAGCAGCGGCAATGCCTGGAATATGCCGCCCCCCGTTTCCAGCGGTTCTCCCTCCGGGGAGTAGCGGATGCGCAGACCGAACTGGGCACCGTCGCCCAAGTAGCTTTCGATCTGCTCGCCGAGCCAGGCGTGGTTGATCACGATCTCGGTAAAGCCGGCCTTCGCCAAGGCTTCAAGGTGATACTCGATCAGCCGCTTGCCGCCGGCTTGCACGAGCGGCTTGGGCGTATGCAGGGTGAGCGGGCGCATGCGCTCGCCCTTGCCCGCCGCCAGGATCATCGCCTTCATACGCTGGCCTCAGCAGGTTCGCGCAGGCTGGCGAGCAATTCGCCCAGGTCACTCAACTCAGGTCGGTCGGCCAGCACCGCTTCTATATAAGCAAAGAAACGCGGCACGTCGGCCAGGTAGCGTGGCTTGCCGTCGCGGTGGCAGATACGCGAAAAAATGCCGATAACCTTGAGGTGACGCTGCACGCCCATCAGGTCGCTGGCACGCAGGAACTCTTCAAAGTCGTCCTGTACGGGAATCCCCAACTGCCCGGCGCGCTGCCAATAGCCGCGCTGCCATTCACGCACGCGGGCCTGGGGCCAACTGAGGAAGGCGTCCTTGAACAGGCAGGTGATGTCGTAGGTCACTGGGCCGTAGACCGCGTCCTGAAAGTCCAGCACGCCGGGGCTTGGCTCACTGACCATTAGGTTGCGCGGCATGTAGTCGCGGTGCACCAGCACCTTGGGCTGGGCCAGCGCGCTGTCGATCAACTGCTGGCTGGCACGTTGCCAGAGGGCTTGTTGCTCAGGGTCGAGGTCGATGCCCAGGTGACGACGCACGTACCATTCCGGGAACAGTTCCAGCTCGCGACGCAATAAGGCCACGTCATAGCTGGGCAACGGCGCATCCATCGGCAATTGCTGGAAAGCCAGCAGCGCGTCGATGGCATCAGCAAATAATTGATCGGCATTTTCACCGTCAATCACGTCCAGATAGGTTTTTCTGCCCAGGTCATTGAGCAAAAGAAAGCCACGGGGCAGATCTTCTGCATAAATTTTTGGCACATTTATTCCCGATTTCGCGAGCAAATGCGCAATATCGACGAAAGGTTTGCAGTTTTCCTGGGGGGGTGGCGCGTCCATGACGACGAACGTATGGGCACCGCCCTCCCATCGAAAATAACGCCTGAAACTCGCGTCGCTGCTGGCCGCGGTCAATGTGGCCGGGGGCACGGGGCCCCAGTCCTGAGCGTTGAAGAGGATCGGCAACTGCTCATCCAGCCAGACTTCCAGCTGTTGTAAACGTAGATCTTGCTCGGGCATTACAAGGGTCTCCGACGGCGCTAGCCGTCAAGCGGGGCATGCTTTATTATCACGCATCTTTTTCAGACCATCGAGAGGCGTGCGGCCCAAACCGCGGGCAGATGGCACGCAGGAAGCCCGGACTAATAAGATGGCATTGAAATCCCCCGCGTTTCGTAGAAAATTTCCGTTGCTGGTAACCGGCAGTCTGCTGGCCTTGCAACCTTTCGCCACCTCATTCGTGGTCGCCGCGGAACAGTATGACTGCTCAGTCTCTGCTTCGGGTGCCTGGGATTGCGCGCCGAAGACCGCCGCCGCCCCATTGCCACCGCGCCCGGTGCATGACGGTGCTGCCGTCAGCTCGGCCAACAGCACGCCGCAAGGCAAAGCTGGCGGCAGCGTCGACGCCGAACCCAAGACCATGCTGGTCACCGAAGCCAAGGGCCGTGGCCTGCGTTCGCGCAGTGCCGACTACAGCCACCTTGACTGGGTACCTCGCGACAAGCTGACCGCAGCACAGCTGGCCGAAACCGGCCCTTACTGCGGCGGCGCCTACATCGAGCCGACTCGTCCTGGCATGAACGACAAGACGAACAAGAGCGATGCGCCGACCTTCATCGGCGCCAAGGCTTCTCGTTACGAGCAGGAGCAGCAGGTCGCTACCCTGGCCGGTGACGTGGTCATGCGCCAGGGCAGCATGCAGCTGGAGTCGGACGAAGCCAGCCTGTACCAGGCGGAGAACCGTGGCGAACTGAATGGCAAGGTGCGCCTGCGCGATAACGGCGCCCTGATCGTGGGTGACCATGCCCAGGTCCAGCTCGACACCGGTGCCGCCCAGATCGACAACGCCGAATACGTGATGCACAAGTCACGCATCCGCGGTAACGCGCTGTACGCCAAGCGTGCAGAAAACGCGATCATCCGTCTCAAGGACGGTACGTACACCACCTGCGAGCCGGACAGCAACGCCTGGCAGCTCAAGGGCAACAACATTACGTTGAACCCGGCCACCGGTTTCGGTACGGCGACCAACGCGACGTTGCGGGTCAAGAACATCCCGATCCTGTACACCCCGTACATCTACTTCCCGATCGATGACCGTCGTCAATCCGGCTTCCTGCCGCCGAGCTTCAGCACCGGCAGTGAGACTGGCTTTACATTGGTAACGCCGTACTACTTCAACCTGGCACCGAACTACGATGCCACGTTGTACCCGCAGTACATGACCAAGCGCGGCTTGTTGATGGAGGGCGAATTCCGCTATCTGACCAAGTCGAGTGAAGGGCAGTTTGGTGGGGCGTATCTCAATGATGATAGCGACGAGCGGAAGAAGCAGACTGATTACGAAAAGACCCGCTATATGCTCAATTGGCAGCATAAAGGTGGGCTGGATTCGCGTCTGACGACCCAGGTCGATTACACCAAGATCAGTGATCCGTTCTACTTCCAGGATTTGAAGTCGTATCAGGAAGGCATCCAGAGCCAGGACTTCCTGAACCAGCAGGGCTCCGTGACCTATAATGGTGATAACTATCAAGCTCGCGTGAACCTGCAGTCATATCAACTGGCGACGATTTCGCAGATCACTCCGTATGACCGTTTGCCGCAGATCACCTTCAATGGTCAGTTGCCGTACCATCCGGGGGGGCTCAACTTCTCCTACGAGACTGAAGCCGTAAGATTTGACCGAGACCTTCGAAACGGTAATGTGGTTAACGAAGACGGCGGGCCGTTCAATCCTGATGGCACTATAGGTGAACGACGCCTGGACACCTACGTAAACGGCCTGACCCGTGCAAACGGAACACGCTTGAACGTAGCTCCCGCTGTCGAGTACCCAATGAACTGGAGCTATGGCTTTATTACGCCGAAGCTCAAATACGTCTATACCAAATATGATCTTGACCTGGACAGCAAAGGCAAGGATGACATTGTCGCCGCGCAACTGGCCGCTACCCGGCCCGGCGCAGCGCCTTACGCTGGCGGAGTGTTCAAGAGTTCGCAAGATCGCGCTGTTCCTATCGCGAGCGTCGACAGCGGGCTGTACTTCGACCGCAAAACTAACTGGTTCGGTAAAGACTATAACCAGACCCTTGAGCCGCGAGCCTTCTACCTCTACGTACCGAACAAAGACCAAAGCGATATTCCGGTTTTCGACACCAGTGAATATTCGTTCAGCTATGCCTCTCTATTCCGTGATAACCGCTTTGCCGGTAACGATCGGATTGGAGACGAGAACAAGTTATCCCTGGGCGTAACCAGCCGCTGGATCGAAGAAAATGGCTTTGAACGCCAGCGTGTTTCCGTGGGTCAAGCACTGTACTTCAAGGATCGCGAGGTTCAACTGCCAGGAGTCCTGGCCGCTGACCGAGATGACTCCCAAACAGATGTCTCGCCTATCGCTTTGGAATACGCTTTCCGCTTCAACCGCGATTGGCGCGCCACGGCCGACTACAACTGGGACACCGAAAGCCATGCCCCACGCTCCGGTAGTGCGATGTTCCACTATCAGCCAGAAGACAACCCGAACAAGGTCGTCAACCTCGGCTATCGCTACCGCAATGACCAAGTGGTCTACAACCAACTGACCGGCAAATGGCAGTTCGGTGGGGACTACGGCACGCCAGGTCAAGAGAACTACGTGAAGGATTACTACAAAATCCAGCAACACGACTTCTCGATGATGTGGCCGATCATTCCGCAGTGGAATTTGATCACTCGCTGGCAGTATGACTATGCACGCAACCGCACCCTGGAAGCCTTCGGTGGTTTCGAGTACGACAACTGCTGCTGGAAACTGCGCGTCATCAACCGCTACTGGGTTTCCAACGACGAGTACAGCCAGATCGCCCCGCTCAACGAAAAGGGTGACCACGGGCTCTTCTTCCAGATCGTCCTCAAAGGACTCGGCGGCCTGACCGGCGCCAAGGTAGAGAGCTTCCTCGACAAAGGCATTGAAGGTTATCGTGAACGTGAAGACAAAGCTTTCTGAGTGTTTGCGCCCGCTAGTGCTGGGCGCGCTGTTCCTGGGTACTGTTTCGGCACACGCCGCAGTTCAACAGCTGGATAAAGTAGCGGCCATCGTCGACAACGACGTGATCATGCAGAGCCAGCTGGACCAGCGGGTCAAGGAAGTTCAGCAGACCATCGCCAAACGTGGCGGTGGGGTGCCACCGACCAGCGTCCTGGAATCTCAGGTACTGGAACGCCTGATCGTCGAAAACCTGCAACTGCAGATTGGCGAACGTTCCGGCATCCGTATTTCGGACGAAGAACTGAACCAGGCTGTTGGCACCATTGCTCAACGCAACAACATGAGCATTGATCAGTTCCGCGCCGCCCTGGCCCACGATGGCCTGTCCTATGAGGACGCCCGTGACCAGATCAAGCGCGAAATGATCATCAGCCGTGTGCGCCAGCGCCGTGTGGCCGAACGGGTTCAGGTGTCCGAGCAGGAAGTGAAGAACTTCCTGGCTTCGGACCTGGGCAAGATGCAGCTCTCCGAAGAGTTGCACTTGGCCAATATCCTGATTCCAACCCCGGACGGAGCCAACTCGGAGCAGCTCAATGCCGCTGCCGCTAAAACCCAGGCGATCTACGAGCGCCTGAAAGCGGGTGCAGATTTTGCCCAAATGGCCATTGCTCAGTCCGGCAGCGATAACGCCCTCGAAGGCGGTGATATGGGCTGGCGTAAAGCCGCTCAATTGCCACCTCCGTTTGATCGCGAATTGAGCGCCATGGAAGTCGGCGGCATTACCCAGCCAGCCCGCACCCCGGGTGGTTTTATCATCCTCAAGCTGCTGGAACGTCGCGGCGGCGAAACCTCGTTGAAAGACGAAGTTCATGTTCGTCACATCCTGGTCAAACCGAGCGAAATCCGCACCGAAGCACAAACCAAGGAACTGGCCCAGAAGATCTATGACCGCATTGAAAGCGGTGAAGACTTCGCCACCCTGGCTAAAAGCTTCTCGGAAGACCCAGGCTCTGCCCTTAACGGCGGCGACCTGAACTGGATCGACCCGAGGGCACTGGTGCCCGAGTTCCAGCAGGTCATGGCCGACACGCCACAAGGTGTATTGTCCAAGCCGTTCAAGACCCAATACGGTTGGCATGTCCTGGAAGTCCTTGGCCGTCGCGCCACTGACAACACCACCCAGGCGCGCGAGCAGCAAGCCCTGACCGTGTTGCGTAACCGCAAATACGACGAAGAGCTGCAAACCTGGCTGCGTCAGATCCGTGACGAAGCTTATGTAGAGAACAAGCTGCCAGGCGCCGAGCAAACAGGCACCGACCAGGCAACCCAGTGAAACCCCAGTGTTTCGCGGTGACACCCGGCGAGCCGGCCGGCATTGGTCCAGACCTGTGCCTGCTGCTCGCCTCGCAACCCCAGCCACACCCCCTGATTGCCATTACCAGCCGCGACCTGCTCCTCGAGCGGGCCGCGCAGCTGGGTGTGGCCGTCAACCTGCTGGACGTGGGGCCAGGCAACTGGCCCGACCTGCCGGCCCCCGCCGGCAGCCTGTATGTGTGGGACACCCCGCTGCAAGCCAAAGTGGTTGCCGGGCAGTTGAATACGGCCAACGCGGCATTTGTGCTGGAGACGTTGACCCGTGCGGGCCAAGGCTGCATCGACGGCGACTTCGCCGGCATGATCACCGCACCGGTGCACAAAGGCGTGATCAACGAATCCGGCATCGCCTTTTCCGGCCATACCGAATTCCTAGCGGAACTGACCCATACCGCTCAAGTGGTGATGATGCTCGCCACCCGTGGCCTGCGTGTGGCGCTGGTGACTACCCACTTGCCGCTGCGTGAAATCGCCGATGCCATCACTGCCGAGCGTGTGGAGCGTGTCACGCGCATCCTGCATAGCGACCTGCAACACAAATTCGGCATTGCCCAACCGCGCATCCTGGTCTGCGGGCTCAACCCCCACGCCGGTGAAGGCGGCCACTTGGGCCATGAAGAAATCGACATCATTGAACCAACACTAGAGCGCCTGCGCCAAGAAGGCATGGACCTACGCGGCCCATTGCCTGCAGACACTCTGTTCACCCCCAAATATCTGGAGCACTGCGATGCAGTGCTGGCGATGTACCACGACCAGGGGCTGCCCGTGCTGAAATACAAAGGCTTCGGCGCCGCAGTCAACGTGACACTGGGCCTGCCGATCATCCGCACCTCCGTCGACCATGGCACCGCCCTGGACCTCGCAGGCAGCGGCAAGATCGATACCGGCAGCCTGCACGTGGCCCTGGAAACCGCCTATCAGATGGCCGAGACCCGTATATGACTGAGCATTACCAACACCGGGCGCGCAAGCGCTTCGGGCAGAACTTCCTGCATGACGCTGGCGTGATCGATCGCATCCTGCGCTCAATCCACGCCAAGCCAGAAGACCGCCTGCTGGAAATCGGCCCGGGCCAGGGCGCGCTGACCCAGGGCCTGCTGGCCAGCGGCGGACAACTAGACGTCGTGGAACTGGACAAGGACCTGATCCCGATCCTCAACCAGCAGTTCGCCGGCAAAGCCAACTTCAACCTGCACCAGGGCGACGCGCTGAAGTTCGACTTCAACAGCCTTGGCGCTGCGCCCAACAGCCTGCGGGTGGTGGGTAACCTGCCGTACAACATTTCCACGCCGCTGATTTTCCACCTGCTGAACAACGCCGGGATCATCCGCGACATGCACTTCATGCTGCAAAAGGAAGTGGTGGAGCGCCTGGCCGCAGGCCCTGGCGGTGGTGATTGGGGTCGTTTGTCGATCATGGTCCAGTATCACTGCCGCGTAGAGCACCTGTTCAACGTCGGTCCGGGCGCGTTCAACCCGCCGCCGAAGGTCGATTCGGCCATCGTGCGCCTGGTGCCGCATGCCGTGCTGCCGCACCCGGCCAAGGACCACAAACTGCTGGAACGAGTGGTGCGGGAAGCGTTCAACCAGCGCCGCAAGACCTTGCGTAACACCCTCAAGGCCCTGCTGAGCAATGCCGAGATCGAAGCTGCCGGCGTTGATGGAAGCCTGCGCCCCGAGCAACTGGACCTGGCCGCGTTCGTACGCCTGGCCGACCAACTTGCCATCCAGCCTGCATCCGTAGTGGAATAGGCCGTAAGAACTCGATGCAATCCAATGTGGGAGCGGGCTTGCTCGCGAATGCGCAGTATCAGTCACCAAATGTGTAACTGATGCACCGCCTTCGCGAGCAAGCCCGCTCTCACATTTGCTCCGCGTTATACCGATAACGCTTGCCGGCTGCCCGACACATGTCTGGCCTAGCGCCCTCCTCTTGGCCTAGACTGACCCGCATCTGCTGTCCTTCGCTTTTAAGGCCTCTTGCATGTCCGACCCTCGCTATCAGATAGACGTCAGCGTCGTCACCCGCTTCCTGGCGGACCAATCGCAACCCGAACATAACCGCTTCGCCTTTGCCTACACCATTACGGTGAAGAACAACGGGCTGGTGCCGGCCAAGCTGCTGTCGCGCCACTGGGTCATCACCGATGGCGACGGCCAGGTCGAGGAAGTGCGCGGGGCAGGTGTTGTCGGCCAGCAACCGTTGATCGACAGCGGCGCCAGTCACACTTATAGCAGCGGCACGGTGATGACCTCCAAGGTCGGCACCATGCAAGGCTCGTATCAAATGAAGGCCACTGACGGCCAACTGTTCGATGCAATCATCAAGCCCTTCCGCCTGGCCGTGCCAGGAGCCCTGCACTGATGGCGACGTACGCTGTCGGCGACCTGCAAGGCTGCCTGGCCCCTCTCAAGCGCCTGCTGGATCGCGTAGCCTTCGACCCCGCAAATGATCGCTTGTGGTTGGTGGGCGACCTGGTCAACCGCGGCCCGCAGTCCCTGGAAACCCTGCGCTACCTCTATAGCCTGCGTGATTCTTTGGTGTGCGTGCTGGGCAACCATGATCTGCACTTGCTTGCGGCCGGCAACAATATCGAGCGCCTCAAAAAAGGCGACACCCTGCGGGAAATCCTCGAAGCTCCGGACCGTGCTCAACTGCTCGACTGGCTGCGCCGGCAAAAACTCATGCACTACGACGAGGACCGCAACATGGCCTTGGTGCATGCCGGTATCCCGCCGCAGTGGACGCTGAAAAAAGCCCTCAAGTGCGCCGCCGAAGTTGAAAGTGCATTGGCCGATGACAACCTGTACACCGCTTACCTCGACGGCATGTATGGCAACGACCCGGTGAAGTGGGACAACGAGCTCACCGGCGTCGCCCGCCTGCGAGTGATCACCAACTATTTCACACGCATGCGCTTCTGCACGGCCGAAGGCAAACTGGACCTCAAGAGCAAGGAAGGTGCCGACAGCGCCCTCCCCGGCTATAAGCCCTGGTTCGCCTACAAGGAACGCAAGACCCGTGACACGAAGATCATCTTTGGTCATTGGGCCGCACTGGAAGGCAAGTGCGATGAGCCCGGCGTGTTCGCCCTCGACACCGGTTGCGTGTGGGGCGGCGCCATGACCCTGATGAACATCGACACGGGCGAGCGCCACGACTGCCAGTGCGAATCCCCCCTTTCCATTACCCAGCCGGCCGCCACCAAGCCATAGGAGCCCGCCATGACCGAATTCAAACGTATCCCCCCCGAACAAGCCCAGGCCCTGCGCGAGCAAGGTGCTGTAGTCGTCGACATCCGCGACCAGCCTACTTACGCCGCCGCCCACATCAGCGGCGCGCAGCATCTGGACAACGTCAACATCGCCGACTTCATACGCGCCGCCGACCTCGATGCGCCGTTGATCGTCGCCTGCTACCACGGCAATTCCAGCCAGAGCGCAGCCGCGTACTTGATCAGCCAGGGTTTCTCTGACGTCTATAGCCTGGACGGCGGGTTTGAGCTGTGGCGTACGACCTATCCTGCGGAAATTTCTTCAGGCGATTCGCAATAATTTTTTTCACACCCCGCTACCCCGCGTGACGCTTGGGCTTGCGCCGTTTCTGACGAACGGCGCAGCCAAACTAATTGCGCATCGCGCCTTGACCTCCCGGATTCCGAACTATCCTTAAGCGCAGGCCATCCGAATCAGGGGAGAGCCGGTACACCGGCGTACGGGTCATCGGTAACGTTTCAGGGTGTTCTGGGGGGAAAACAGCCATTGGCGTGCGTCAATGACTGCCAGCATCGACTGATTGATCCGGCGTCGGCTCCACGTATCGAGCGAGGTGACGACGTCATGAGTATCTTTAGCCACTTCCAACAACGCTTCGCGTCCACACAGCAGGAAGAACTCACGCTTCAGGAGTATCTCGAGCTGTGCAAGCAGGACCGCAGCACCTACGCCTCTGCCGCCGAACGCCTGCTACTGGCGATTGGCGAGCCAGAACTGGTGGAAACCGCCAATAATTCGCGCCTGTCGCGGATATTTTCCAACAAGGTGATCCGCCGCTATCCGGCCTTTGAAGACTTCCATGGGATGGAAGAATGCATCGACCAGATCGTTTCCTACTTCCGCCATGCCGCCCAAGGCCTGGAAGAGAAGAAGCAGATCCTCTATCTGCTTGGCCCGGTCGGCGGCGGCAAGTCGTCCCTGGCGGAAAAACTCAAGCAATTGATCGAAAAGGTGCCCTTCTATGCGATCAAGGGCTCGCCCGTCTTCGAGTCCCCCTTGGGCCTGTTCAACGCCACGGAAGATGGCGCGATCCTCGAGGAAGACTTCGGTATCCCGCGGCGCTACCTCAACACCATCATGTCGCCCTGGGCCACCAAGCGCCTGGCCGAGTTCGGCGGTGATATCAGCCAGTTCCGCGTGGTGAAACTCTACCCGTCGATCCTCAACCAGATCGGCGTGGCCAAGACCGAACCAGGCGATGAAAACAACCAGGACATTTCTGCGCTGGTGGGCAAAGTCGATATCCGCAAGCTGGAAGAATTCCCGCAGAACGACGCCGATGCCTACAGCTATTCGGGCGCACTGTGCCGGGCCAACCAGGGCCTGATGGAATTCGTGGAGATGTTCAAGGCACCGATCAAGGTGCTGCACCCACTGCTCACCGCTACCCAGGAAGGTAACTACAACAGTACCGAAGGCCTTGGGGCGATTCCGTTTACCGGGATCCTGCTGGCTCACTCCAACGAATCGGAATGGCATACCTTCCGCAACAACAAGAACAACGAAGCCTTCATCGACCGGATCTATATCGTCAAGGTGCCGTACTGCCTGCGGGTCAGCGACGAAATCAAGATCTACGACAAACTGCTGTTCAACAGCTCCCTGGCCAAGGCCCATTGCGCGCCGGACACTCTGAAGATGCTTGCCCAGTTCACCGTGCTGTCGCGCCTCAAGGAGCCGGAGAACTCGAACATCTACTCAAAAATGCGGGTGTATGACGGCGAGAACCTCAAGGACACCGATCCCAAGGCCAAGTCGATCCAGGAATACCGTGACACGGCGGGTGTAGACGAAGGCATGAACGGTCTGTCGACGCGCTTTGCGTTCAAGATCCTGTCCAAGGTTTTCAACTTCGACCCCCACGAGATTGCCGCCAACCCGGTGCACCTGCTCTACGTGCTGGAACAGCAGATTGAACAAGAGCAGTTCCAGGCCGAAACCCGTGAGCGCTACCTGCGCTTCCTCAAGGAATACCTGGCGCCGCGCTACATCGAGTTCATCGGCAAGGAAATCCAGACCGCCTATCTGGAGTCCTACAGCGAATACGGCCAGAACATCTTCGACCGCTACGTGCTGTACGCAGATTTCTGGATCCAGGATCAGGAATACCGCGACCCGGAAACCGGCGAAATCCTCAATCGCGTGGCCCTCAACGAAGAGCTGGAAAAAATCGAGAAACCCGCCGGCATCAGCAATCCGAAGGATTTCCGCAACGAAATCGTCAACTTCGTACTGCGCGCCCGTGCCAACAACAACGGCAAGAACCCCACTTGGCTCAGCTACGAGAAGCTGCGGGTGGTCATTGAGAAGAAAATGTTTTCCAACACCGAGGACCTGCTGCCCGTCATCAGCTTCAACGCCAAGGCCAGCAAGGAGGATCAGCAAAAACACAACGACTTCGTCACACGCATGGTCGAGCGAGGCTACACCGACAAACAGGTACGACTGCTCTCCGAGTGGTACCTGCGGGTTCGCAAATCGCAGTAAGGCAGCGGCAAGCGCGCACTGCCAGGCATCCGGCCTGGCAGTTGACCGCTTGTCTCTAAGCTTCCAGCCCGCGGCTTGAAGCTTGTAACGTGAAGCTGCCCGGAGGGCTCCCCATGAGCTATGTGATCGACCGACGCCTCAATGGCAAGAACAAGAGCACGGTAAACCGTCAGCGTTTCCTGCGGCGTTACCGTGACCACATCAAAAAGGCGGTAGAAGAGGCCGTCAGCCGCCGCTCCATCACCGATATGGAGCATGGCGAACAAATCAGCATTCCCGGACGGGACATCGACGAACCGGTGCTTCACCATGGCCGCGGCGGCAAACAGACCGTGGTGCATCCCGGCAACAAGGAATTCACCACCGGCGAACATATCCAGCGCCCACAAGGCGGTGGCGGCGGCAAAGGTCCGGGCAAAGCCGGCAACTCTGGCGAAGGCATGGATGAATTCGTATTCCAGATCACTCAGGAAGAATTCCTCGAATTCATGTTCGAAGACCTCGAACTGCCCAACTTGGTCAAACGCAACCTGACCGGCACCGATACCTTCAAGACCGTACGCGCAGGGATCAGCAACGAGGGCAACCCGTCGCGCATCAACATCATCCGCACCCTGCGCTCAGCCCATGCACGGCGTATCGCCCTGTCCGGCAGCAGCCGCGCCAAACTCAAGCAGGCCAAGGAAGAGTTGGCACGCTTGAAGCGCGAAGAACCGGACAACTTCGGCGATATCCAGGAAATAGAGGCGGAAATCGAAAAACTCAGCGCGCGCATCCACCGCGTGCCGTTCCTCGATACCTTTGACTTGAAATACAACCTGCTGGTCAAGCAACCCAACCCCAGCTCCAAGGCTGTGATGTTCTGCCTGATGGACGTTTCCGGCTCCATGACCCAGGCCACCAAGGACATCGCCAAGCGCTTCTTTATCCTGCTGTACCTGTTCCTGAAACGGAACTACGACAAGATTGACGTAGTGTTCATCCGCCATCACACCAGCGCGCGAGAGGTGGACGAAGAGGAGTTTTTCTACTCGCGGGAAACTGGCGGCACCATTGTTTCCAGCGCACTGAAGCTGATGCAGGAGATCATGGCCGAGCGCTACCCCGCCAACGATTGGAACATCTACGCCGCCCAAGCTTCCGACGGCGATAACTGGAACGACGACTCCCCAATCTGCCGGGACATTTTGATCAACCAGATCATGCCGTTCGTGCAGTACTACACTTACGTCGAAATCACCCCCCGTGAGCACCAGGCCCTGTGGTTCGAATACGAGCGCATCGGCGAAGCCTTTGCCGACACGTTCGCCCAGCAGCAACTGGTCTCGGCCGGCGATATCTACCCGGTCTTCCGTGAACTCTTCCAGCGCAGGTTAGTGACATGACCGCCAAAAAAGAGAACAAGCGCCAACCCATTTCCACTGGCTCCGAGTGGACCTTCGAACTGATCCAGGCCTATGACCGGGAAATCAGCCGTATCGCGGCGGGTTATGCCCTGGACACCTACCCCAACCAGATAGAAGTCATCACCGCTGAACAGATGATGGATGCCTATGCCTCGGTGGGCATGCCCTTGGGCTATCACCATTGGTCCTACGGGAAACACTTCCTCAGTACCGAGAAGTCCTACACACGCGGCCAGATGGGCCTGGCCTACGAGATCGTGATCAACTCCGACCCGTGCATCGCGTACCTGATGGAAGAAAACACCATCTGCATGCAGGCGCTGGTAGTAGCCCATGCCTGCTATGGGCATAACAGTTTCTTCAAGGGCAACTACCTGTTTCGAACCTGGACCGATGCCAGTTCGATCATTGATTACCTGGTGTTCGCCAAGCAATACATCATGCAGTGCGAGGAGCGCCACGGTATCGATGCGGTAGAAGACCTGTTGGACTCCTGCCATGCGCTGATGAATTACGGCGTTGACCGCTATAAACGCCCCTATCCGATTTCCGCCGAAGAGGAGCGCCTGCGCCAGAAGGAACGCGAGGAGCACCTGCAGAAACAGATCAACGACCTGTGGCGCACCATCCCCAAGCGCGCCGACAAGAACAGCGACAAAGACAATGCACGCTTCCCCGCCGAACCTCAGGAAAACATCCTGTATTTCCTGGAAAAACACGCACCGCTGCTGGAGCCCTGGCAGCGTGAAATCGTGCGGATCGTACGCAAGATCGCGCAATATTTTTATCCACAGCGCCAAACCCAGGTGATGAACGAGGGCTGGGCAACCTTCTGGCATTACACCCTGATGAACGACCTGTACGACGAGGGCCTGGTCACTGACGGCTTTATGATGGAGTTCCTCACGTCCCATACCAGCGTGGTCTTCCAGCCAGGCTTCGACAGCCCGTATTACAACGGCATCAACCCCTATGCACTGGGTTTTGCCATGTACCGCGATATCCGCCGCATGTGCGAGCACCCCACCGAGGAAGATCGCCGCTGGTTCCCGGAAATCGCCGGCAGCGACTGGCTCTCGACCATCAAGTTCGCCATGAGCAGCTTCAAGGATGAGAGTTTCATCCTGCAGTACCTGTCGCCCCAGGTGATCCGCGACCTCAAGCTGTTCAGTATCCTGGACGACGACCTCAAGGACGATCTGGTCGTACCCGCCATCCACGACGAACCCGGCTACCGCATCATTCGCGAAACCCTGGCCGCGCAATACAACCTCGGTAACCGCGAACCTAACGTGCAGATCTACAGCATCGATGTGCGTGGCGACCGTTCGCTGACCTTGCGTCACCAGCAGCACGACCGCAAACCCTTGGGCGAATCCACTGAGGAAGTGCTCAAGCATCTGCATCGGCTCTGGGGCTTTGATATTCATCTGGAAACCCTTCAGGGCGACCAAGTGATGAAAACCCATCATGTGCCACCGCGCAGCGATCATAACGACAACGACTACGGCCGCCTCGACATGGCCGTCGTTCATCTCTGAAACAGCAAAGCCTCCATTGGCCAAGCTCAGGCGTTATCCTGTGCCGCTAATGGAGGCTTTTTCATGAAAATCTACAAAGTCGGCGGCGCCGTGCGTGATCGCCTACTGGGCATCAAGGTCACCGATATAGACCGCGTCGTCGTTGGCGCGACGGCCGAAGAGATGCTCGCCAAGGGTTATAAACCGGTAGGCGCCGATTTCCCGGTATTTCTCGACCCGAAGAACGGTGACGAATACGCCCTTGCTCGCACCGAACGCAAGAATGGCCGGGGTTACGGCGGCTTTATATTCCATGCGAGCCCCGACGTTACGCTGGAAGAAGACCTGATTCGGCGTGACCTGACCATCAACGCCATGGCGGAGGACGACGAGGGTAACCTGAC
The DNA here is from genome assembly GCF_001320835.1 of Pseudomonas sp. NBRC 111138. Lineage (NCBI taxonomy): Bacteria > Pseudomonadati > Pseudomonadota > Gammaproteobacteria > Pseudomonadales > Pseudomonadaceae > Pseudomonas > Pseudomonas sp. NBRC 111138. Next base: position 38,741 of record NZ_BCBO01000097.1, read on the forward strand.
CGATCCTTATCAGGGCCAACGCGACCTTGAAGCGCATATTTTACGGCATGTTTCTCCGGCGTTCGCCGAAGATCCCCTCCGTGTACTGCGCGTTGCGCGTTTCGCCGCGCGCTATGCGCCTCTTGGCTTCACAGTCGCCCCTGAGACCCTGGAGTTAATGCGCCAACTCAGTGAGTCCGGCGAGTTGGAGGCCCTTACCCCCGAGCGTAGCTGGAAGGAAATCTCACGGGCGCTGATGGAAGATCAACCCCAGGTATTTATCCATGTACTGCGTGACTGCCACGCGCTGAAAACCTTGATGCCGGAGGTGGATGCGCTGTTCGGCGTGCCGCAGCCCGCAGCTCACCACCCGGAAATTGACACCGGCGTGCACACCTTGAGCGTGCTGGAACAAGCTGCCCTGCACAAGCAACCGCTGAGCGTGCGCTGGGCCTGCCTGCTGCACGACCTGGGCAAAGGCCTGACACCTGTGGATAAGTTGCCGCAGCACATTGCCCACGAACATCGCGGCTTGAAGCTGATCAAAGCGGTGAACGAGCGTTTCAAGGTGCCGAGGGATTGCCAGGAGTTGGCCTTGCTGGTGGGGCAATATCATACTCACGGGCATCGAGCGCTTGAACTCAAGGCCTCGACATTGCTGGAGTTGCTGCAAAGCTTCGACGTGTACCGTCGGCCGCAATGCTTTGAGGAGTTCGTGGTGGCCTGCGAAATGGACGCTCGTGGCCGCAAGGGTTTTGAACAGCGCAGTTATCCACAGGCCGATTATTTGCGCGGAGCGGCAAAGGCTGCACGCGAAGTGCCGGTCGCGCCGCTGCTAGAAAAGGGTTTCAAAGGTCCCGAACTGGGCGATGCGCTCAAGCGCGAACGGTTAAGCGCATTGAAAGCCTACAAGGAAAACCCCTCTCCTTAGGCGATGGCCGTTGTGGCGAGGGAGCTTGCTCCCGCGGGACCGGGCTGGCGCTCCAGTGCGAAGCGCTCCCAAGATAATGGGGCTGCTGCGCAGCCCAGCGGGAGCAAGCTCCCTCGCCACAACAAGCTCGGCTCCTACAAAACAGCTCGTGGCGTGAGTGGCTGACCCTGCCATTCGAACGCAACCGGTGCCAATACCTGATCAATCTGCGCGTCTCGCCATAATTCGGCCATTGTCCTGCCAGCCTCAGGGTGCATACGGTCCGGCGCCATCATCGACAGCGGCCACAACACAAAGGCGTTTTTCAGGATTTCGGCTCGCGGCAAGATCAAGCCATCGAAATTGCCCACCAGATCGCCATACAACAACACATCGATATCCAGCGGCAGGCCTTTGCGGTCTGGCGCGTAGCGGCCATTGTCAGCCTCGATGGATTTCAAACGACGATCCAACTCCATCAACGGCAGGTCGGTATAAGCCGACACCACCAGATTGAAAAACGGCCCACTTTTGATCCCCACCGGCTGGCTTTCGAACACCGCCGAACAGCGCATATCCGTCAAGAAACCGGCCAACGCATCCAAGCCGGCACATAGACGAGCCTCGCGGTCGATATTGCTGCCAAGCCCGAGGTAAACCTGAGTCAATGACATCCGCGCTCGATCTCCACGCCCACGCCCTTGGCAGCCGGCACCGCGCCGGGCTTGGTCAACTTGAGGTGCAGCCAGGGAATCTGGAATTCACTCATCAGCACTTCGGCCAGACGCTCGGCAAAGGTTTCCACCAGTTGGTACTGGGACTGCTCGGCAAAGGCCTGGATACGCGCAGACACCCTGGCGTAATCCAGTGCCAGGGTCAGGTCATCACCGGCCGCAGCTGGGCGATTATCCCAGGCGAAGCTCAGGTCCAGGCGCAGGCATTGCCGGATTCCGCGCTCCCAGTCGTAAGCCCCGATCACGGTGTCGACTTCCAGGCCTTCGATAAACACTCTGTCCAAGCACTTTTCTCCGCAGCACGACAAGGGCGCGATGCCCCGTTAGAATCAGGGCGTCCTCGCCCGGAATAGTTAGCATGTTTTGGTCACTGGCGATTTTCGCCTACCTGCTCGGCTCGCTGTCCTTCGCCATTTTGCTCAGCCGCTTGACGGGAAACCCCGATCCGCGAATGAGTGGCTCAGGCAATGCCGGCGCCACCAATATGTTGCGCCTGGCCGGCAAGAAACTCGCCGTCCTGACCTTGCTGGGCGACGTTTGCAAGGGCCTGCTGCCCGTGCTGATCGCCAGCCTCGTCGGCCTTGGCTTGCAGCAGCAAGCCTGGGTGGGCCTATGTGCCGTCCTGGGCCACCTGTTCCCGTTGTACTTCCGTTTTCGCGGCGGCAAGGGCGTAGCCACGGCGGCCGGCATGCTGCTGGGTATTTACCCCCCTGCGGCGTTACTGGCCATGCTCGCCTGGCTGCTGACGTTCTACCTGACCCGTACCAGCTCGCTGGCCGCGCTGATTGCTACGCCGCTGACCCTGCCGTTGCTGGCCTGGCAGGAACCGCAAGCGCTGTTACCGATGAGCGTGCTGACACTGCTGATCGTCTGGCGCCACCGCGGCAATCTACGCGACCTGTTTGCCGGGCGCGAACGGCATTTTTAAATATCCCGCCTGGACTCGGCGCCCTTGAACCTTACAACGGCGGCAATTGTTCCATCGGCCAGCGCGCCTGCACGCTGATCGCCAGGCTTTCGTGCTGTCCGGCCTGCAAGCGCTGGCAACCGGCATAGGCGATCATTGCGCCGTTGTCAGTGCAGAACTCAGGGCGTGCGTAGAACACATTGCCATTCATGTCGCCGAGCATTTTTTCCAGGGAACTGCGCAACGCCTTGTTGGCGCTGACGCCGCCTGCGATCACCAGCCGCTTCATGCCCGCCTGTTTCAGGGCGCGCTTGCACTTGATGGTCAAAGTCTCCACCACAGCCTGCTGGAACGCCAGCGCGATGTCGCAACGGGCTTGCTGGCCGTCGTCCCCGGCGCTGACGCTCTGCTGCCAGGTGTTCAAGGCAGAGGTTTTCAAGCCGCTGAAACTGAACATCAAGCCAGGACGATCACACATCGGCCGCGGGAAGGTGTAGCGACCGGCAACGCCGTTCTCGGCAAGGCGGGCGATTTCCGGACCACCCGGATAATTAAGTCCCATCATCTTCGCGGTTTTGTCGAACGCTTCACCGGCGGCATCGTCCAGCGACTCGCCCAACAGTGTGTATTGGCCGATCCCGTCCACCTGAACCAGCTGCGTATGCCCCCCCGAAACCAACAAAGCGACGAACGGGAACTCCGGCGGTGTTTTTTCCAGCATGGGCGCCAACAAATGGCCTTCCATATGGTGCACACCAAGGGCAGGAATACCCCAGGCAAACGCCAACGCCTGGGCGCAAGAGGCCCCAACCAGCAGGGCTCCGACCAATCCGGGGCCGGCGGTGTAAGCGATGGCATCGATCTCGGTTGCCACACAGCCGGCTTCATCCAGCACCTGGCGGATCAACGGCAGCATGCGCTTGACGTGATCGCGGCTGGCAAGCTCCGGCACCACGCCGCCATAGGCGCGATGCAGGTCGATCTGACTGAACAGTGCATCGGCCAAAAGCCCGCGTTCACTGTCGTATAGTGCGACTCCGGTTTCGTCGCAGGAGGTTTCAAGTCCCAGTACTAGCATGGGTTTGCGCCTTGTAGAGGCTGAATTCGAAGGCGCGCATAATAGTCGCCACTCCCCCTCCCGACTAGCGGTTTTCGATCAGAGGCTTTGCATTCCGGGCAATGAGGGGTTAACATCCGCAACCCTTAAAAACCGACGACCTCAGCCGCGAATTTTTTGCGACGAGAACGTTGATTCCCGGTAATGAAAGAAGGTAGCTCTGGATGCCAGCCGTCAAAGTAAAAGAGAACGAACCCTTCGACGTAGCTCTGCGTCGTTTCAAGCGCTCCTGCGAAAAAGCCGGTGTTCTGGCTGAAGTTCGTAGCCGCGAATTTTATGAGAAGCCAACTTCTGAGCGTAAGCGCAAAGCAGCAGCCGCTGTTAAGCGTCACGCTAAGAAAGTTCAGCGCGAACAGCGCCGCGCCGTTCGTCTGTACTAATACACAGACGTTCGTAGCAAGCTTCTGCCAAGCCCGGCCCTCAGCCGGGCTGTTGGCATTTGCGGATATCGCTTGATGCTTCACCGTCGACGCCGCACATGCGACCGAGACACTGCTTCACACGTCAGGGCTGGCTCTTTTGCCAGCGGTGCACGTCTCTTCTGACGAGCCTAACAAGGCTACTGACGAGCACACCTATTCTTCAAACAGACGATCAACTGTATCGGCTGTGCCCAACGATGCGTTTCCGAGGCCGCCATTGGCCTAGACCGGACGCCCGGGCAACATTTCCATGCCGAAGACTGATCAGAAACTATCCTCAGTAAATATTCGGCAGATACACTCCCTGATGACCCATGCAGACGATGATGATCGAGCACTCCTTACGTGCGCTTGAACACGTCACGGGCCCTCATTTACACGCAGTGATGACGAGAACGCCATGGCCGGGCTGATTCCCCAGAGCTTTATTGACGACCTTCTGAACCGCACCGACATCGTCGATGTTGTCAGCTCACGCGTACAGCTGAAAAAAGCCGGCAAAAACTACACCGCCTGCTGCCCTTTTCATAAAGAAAAAACCCCATCCTTCAGCGTCAGCCCCGACAAGCAGTTCTATTACTGCTTCGGTTGCGGGGCGGGCGGGAATGCCCTGGGCTTCCTGATGGACCACGACAACCTGGACTTCCCCCAGGCTGTCGAGGACCTGGCGAAAGCCGCCGGCATGGAAGTGCCCCGCGAAGAAAGTGGCCGGCCGCACAAACCGCGGCAACCCACCGATTCGCCGCTGTATCCGCTGCTCACCGCTGCTGCCGACTTTTACCGCCAGGCACTCAAGAGCCATCCGCAGCGCAAGGCCGCTGTCGATTACCTTAAAGGGCGCGGCCTCACCGGCGAAATCGCTCGGGACTTCGGCCTCGGCTTCGCTCCGCCGGGCTGGGACAATCTGTATAAACACCTGAGCAGCGACACCCTCCAGCAAAAGGCCATGATCGATGCCGGCCTGCTGGTGGAAAACGCCGAGACCGGCAAGCGCTATGACCGCTTCCGCGACCGGGTGATGTTCCCGATCCGCGACAGCCGTGGCCGCATCATCGCCTTCGGCGGCCGTGTACTCGGGGACGACAAGCCCAAGTACCTGAACTCTCCGGAGACCCCGGTGTTCCACAAGGGCCAGGAACTCTACGGCCTGTTCGAGGCGCGCAAGAACAACCGCAACCTCGACGAGATCATCGTGGTTGAAGGCTATATGGACGTGATCGCCCTGGCCCAACAAGGCTTGCGCAACGCGGTCGCGACCCTCGGCACCGCCACCAGCGAAGAACATTTGAAGCGCCTGTTCCGCGTCGTGCCCAGCGTGCTGTTTTGCTTCGACGGCGACCAGGCGGGCCGCAACGCCGCCTGGCGCGCGCTCGAAGCCACGCTGTCGAGCCTGCAGGATGGGCGCCGCGCACGCTTCCTGTTCCTGCCTGAAGGCGAAGACCCGGACACCCTGGTGCGCTCGGAAGGTACCGACGCGTTCCGCGCACGTATCAATCAACATGCGCAGCCGCTGGCGGATTATTTTTTCCAGCAGCTGACCGAAGAAGCCGACCCGCGCTCCCTCGAAGGCAAGGCCCATATGGCCACCCTCGCGGCGCCGCTGATCGACAAAGTCCCGGGCGCTAATTTGCGCACGCTGATGCGCCAGCGCCTGCTGGAGATCACTGGTTTAAGCGGTGAAGCCGTAAGCCAGCTGGTGCACAGCGCCCCGCAGGATGCACCGCCAGCCTACGACCCCGGCATGGATTACGACGCCATGCCGGACTATGCCGACTTCCACCAACCTCAGGAGGCCTTCGCCCCCCAACAGGAATGGACGCCGAAGAAGCCCGGCGCCGGCGGCAAGAAGTGGGACAAAAAGCCCTGGAGCAAAAACGGCAAACGCGGTGATCGCGATGAAGCCTACGCACCACGCACGCCCGTAGCGGTGGAAGCCCCCACATTGATTGCACTGCGCACACTGATTCATCACCCGCAATTGGCCGGTAAGGTTGAAAGTGCCGACCACTTTGCCAACGAGAGCAATACCTATGCTCAGGTGCTTATCGCACTGATCGAAGCCGTGCAGAAAAACCCTAAGCTAAACTCAATCCAGTTGATGGCTCGCTGGCATGGCACGGAACAGGGCCGTTTATTGCGGGCACTGGCGGAAAAGGAGTGGCTAATTGACGGCGACAACCTTGAACAACAGTTTTTAGACACCATTAATAGGTTATCCGCGGGTCAACACACTCAGACCCTCGATGAACTTATCAAGAGAGCAAGGCAGCCGGGATTATCGGCTGAAGAGCAGATTCAGATAGCAAAACAGATGCGCGACCTCTTAAAACAGAATGTTTACGCATCAAACCCGACCTCAGCTGGCGTGTGAGGTCATAGCTCGGGTATAATCCTCGGCTTGTTTTTTGCCCGCCAAGACCTTCAGTGGATAGGGTGTTATGTCCGGAAAAGCGCAACAGCAGTCTCGTATCAAAGAGTTGATACTTCTTGGTCGTGAGCAGGGTTACCTGACTTACGCGGAGGTCAACGACCACCTGCCTGAGGATATTTCAGATCCTGAGCAGGTGGAAGACATCATCCGCATGATTAACGACATGGGGATCAACGTATTCGAAGTCGCGCCAGATAAGGATTCCCTTATGCTGGCCGACGCTGATACCGACGAGGCCGCCGCTGAGGAAGCTGCTGCCGCGCTGGCTGCAGTAGAGACCGATATCGGCCGCACGACAGACCCTGTGCGCATGTATATGCGCGAAATGGGTACCGTCGAGCTGCTGACACGCGAAGGCGAGATCGAAATCGCCAAGCGTATCGAAGAGGGTATCCGTGAAGTGATGGGCGCCATTGCGCACTTCCCTGGCACGGTTGACCACATTCTCGCCGAGTACACCCGCGTCACCACCGAAGGTGGCCGCCTGTCCGACGTCCTGAGCGGTTATATCGACCCGGACGACGGCATTGCGCCGCCTGCCGCCGAAGTACCGCCGCCTGTTGATGCGAAAGCCGCAAAAGCGGACGACGACTCCGACGACGACGAAGCTGAAAGCAGCGACGACGAAGAAGAAGCCGAAAGCGGTCCAGACCCGGTCATCGCGGCCCAGCGCTTCGGTGCGGTTTCCGATCAAATGGAAATCACCCGCAAGGCCCTGAAGAAGCACGGTCGCGGCAACAAGCAGGCAATTGCCGAGCTGGTGGCTCTGGCTGAGCTGTTCATGCCGATCAAGCTGGTGCCCAAGCAATTCGAAGGCCTGGTTGAGCGTGTTCGCAGTGCTCTTGAGCGTCTGCGTGCCCAAGAGCGTGCGATCATGCAGCTCTGTGTGCGTGATGCGCGCATGCCGCGTACCGATTTCCTGCGCCAGTTCCCGGGCAACGAAGTTGACGAAAGCTGGAGCGACGCACTGGCCAAGGGCAAGGCGAAATACGCCGAAGCCATAGGTCGCCTGCAGCCCGATATCATCCGTTGCCAGCAGAAGCTGACCGCGCTTGAGACCGAAACCGGCCTGACGATTGCAGAAATCAAAGACATCAACCGTCGCATGTCGATCGGTGAGGCCAAGGCCCGCCGCGCGAAAAAAGAGATGGTTGAAGCGAACTTGCGTCTGGTGATCTCCATCGCCAAGAAGTACACCAACCGTGGCCTGCAGTTCCTTGATCTGATCCAGGAAGGCAACATCGGCTTGATGAAGGCGGTGGACAAGTTCGAATACCGTCGCGGCTACAAGTTCTCGACTTATGCCACCTGGTGGATCCGTCAGGCGATCACTCGCTCGATCGCCGACCAGGCCCGCACCATCCGTATTCCGGTGCACATGATCGAGACCATCAACAAGCTCAACCGAATTTCCCGGCAGATGTTGCAGGAAATGGGTCGCGAACCGACTCCGGAAGAGCTGGGCGAACGCATGGAAATGCCTGAGGATAAAATCCGCAAGGTATTGAAGATCGCTAAAGAGCCGATCTCCATGGAAACGCCGATTGGTGATGACGAAGACTCCCATCTGGGCGACTTCATCGAAGACTCGACCATGCAGTCGCCAATCGATGTCGCCACTGTTGAGAGCTTGAAAGAAGCGACTCGCGACGTACTGTCCGGCCTCACTGCCCGTGAAGCCAAGGTACTGCGCATGCGTTTCGGCATCGACATGAATACCGACCACACCCTTGAGGAAGTCGGTAAGCAGTTTGACGTGACCCGTGAGCGGATCCGTCAGATCGAAGCCAAGGCGCTGCGCAAGTTGCGCCACCCGACGCGAAGCGAGCATCTGCGCTCCTTCCTCGACGAGTGATACCAGAACCCCCGGCCCAGGCCGGGGGTTTTGCTTTCTACCGATTGCTTTGACAGATTAACTGCCCCGCACCACCCCACCCTCGCAATGCCCGTCTACACTCGAGACATTCCCCGTGCCATAACGAGACCGTTATGCCCAGATTGCCGACCGTGATACTGCTGTCGCTGCTGACCTGGACCGCAACGGCTGGCGCGTTGACTCTTACGGATGATGAGCGTAGCTGGTTGGCGGACCATCAGGAGCTGCGCCTAGGCGTGGATGCGTCTTGGCCACCTTTTGAATATCGCGATGAAAATGGCCGATATCAGGGCTTGGCAGCCGATTACGTACGCCTGCTCCAGGACCGCCTGGGTGTGCGAATCAAACTGATCGAACCGGTTAACTGGACCGCAGTGCTTGAACAAGCCCGCAATAATCAGCTCGACCTGCTGCCGGGCATTATGTCCACCCCCGAACGCCAAAACTTCCTGGCCTTCACACGCCCCTATCTCGACTTTCCCATCGTCATCCTGGCCCATGAAGGCGGCGCGAAACCACGCAGCCTCAAGGATTTGTACGGGCTGAAAATTGCCGTGGTGGAGAACTACGCCCCCCATGAATTGCTCCGCACCCACCATCCGGACCTGAATCTGGTCGCCCTGCCCAACGTCAGTTCGACGCTGCAAGCCCTGGCCACCGATGAAGTGGATGCCGTGGTCGGCGACCTCGCCTCCAGCGTCTGGAGCTTGCGCCAACTCAAGCTCGACGGCCTGTACGTTAGCGGCGAAACGCCCTACCGCTACCAACTGGCGATGGGCGTGCCGCGGGATGAGAAAATCCTGGTGGGCATCCTGGACAAAGTCCTCGCCGATCTCAGTTCAGCGGAAACTGATGCGATCCAGCAACACTGGGTCGGCAGCTTCACCGATCACCGTACCTTCTGGGCTGACCTGCTCACGTACGGCCTGCCAGCGGTGCTGCTGTTGAGTACGGTGCTGGCGATCGTCATTCGGATCAATCGCCGGCTCAGCTCGGAAATTTCCCGTCGGGTCGCCCTTGAGCAAGAACTGCGAAGCAGCGAGTACCACTATCGCGGCTTGGTGGAGAGCTTGTCCGCCATCGCCTGGGAAGCAAGCATCAGCGACTTCACCTACAGCTATGTGTCGCCCCATGCCGAAGACCTACTTGGCTATCCCCGCGCCCATTGGCTGATTCCAGGCTTCTGGCGCAACATCATCCATCCCGCTGACCTGACCCGCGCCGAGGCCTATTGCTATCGGGAAACTCGTGCCAACCGTGATCACAGTATTGATTACCGGGTCATCACCGCTGATGGCCGCTGCCTGTGGGTACGTGACATTGTCAGCCTGATCGAACACGGCCACGAGCCAGTGCTGCGCGGCCTGATGATCGATATCAGCGAAGCCAAGCGCACCGAAGAAGCCCTGCAATTGTCCGAGCAGAAATTTGCCTCGGTGTTTCAGCAGTGCCCGGACATCCTGGTGATTGCCCGGATGTCTGATGGCTGCCTGCTGGAGGTCAACAAGGCATTCGAGGACCAGATTGGGCTGCGCGCCGACGAGGTGGTAGGAAAAACCGCCTCAGATCTGAATATATGGGGCATTCAGGGCGTCGGTCCGGATTTGCTGCAGCGGGTACAGACCACCAGTATCCGTAACCTGGAAATGTCCTTTCTGCGCAGCAATGGTCAGGCATTTACCGGGCTGATCTCAGCTGAGCCGTTCCAACTCGATACCACTGAAGCCCTAGTGGTGGTGGTGCGCGATATCACCGAGCTCAAGGAAACCCAACAGCAGTTGCAAACCTCCGAAGAGAAATTCGCCAAGGCATTCCATGCTTCCCCCGACGGTTTACTACTGAGTCGCCAAAGGGATGGCCTGCTGATTGAAGTGAACGAAGGTTTCAGCCACCTGACCGGCTTCACCAGCGCCTCTTCACTCGACCAATCTGCCTTGGACCTGGGCATCTGGGTCGACCTCAACGAACGCAAGCACATGCTGGAATTGATGCAACGCGACGGCTTTGTCCGCGATTTCATCTGTCATATCCGTCGTGCCGACGGCCAGATTCGCCTGTGCGAAGTGTCCAGCCGCCCACTGCCGATTGGCGACGAAGATTGCATGCTGACCATCGCCCGGGACATCACCGAACGCCAGTTGATGCAGGAAAAACTGCAGCAGGCCGCCACGGTGTTCGAAAGCACCGCCGAAGGCGTCTTGATCACCGACACACGACAGAACATCAGCGCCGTCAACCGCGCCTTCACGGAGATAACCGGCTACAGCGAGGTTGAAGCCCTTGGCCATACCCCGCGCTTGCTCGCCTCCGGCCTGCACGACAGCGCGTTCTATGCGGCGATGTGGCACCAGTTGACGAGCCATGGCCACTGGCAAGGAGAGATCTCCAACCGCCGCAAGAACGGCGAGGTGTATCCGAGCTGGCTGACCATCAGCGCTGTGCGTAACCGCGAGCAATTGGTCACGCACTTCGTTGCTGTGTTTGCCGACATCTCCAGCCTCAAGCTGGCCCAGGCCCGCCTGGATTATCAGGCCCACCACGACCCATTGACTGGCCTGCCCAACCGCACCCTGTTTGAAAACCGGCTGCAGGCCGCACTCAACGGCCAGCAGGAAAGTGGTAAACAGGGCGCGGTGCTGTTTCTCGACCTCGACCGCTTCAAGCACATCAACGACAGCCTCGGCCACCCGGTCGGCGACCTGCTGCTCAAAGACATCGCCGTACGCCTCAAGGAGCAGTTGCGGGACGTGGACACCGTTGCTCGCCTGGGCGGCGACGAATTCATCATCCTGCTGCCCGGCTTGCAACAGGCCAGCGACGCCCAGCACTTGGCGAACAAACTGCTCGACTGTTTTACCCCGCCATTCCAGGCCGGCGAGCATGAGTTCTTCATCAGCGCGAGTATCGGCACCAGTCTGTATCCGCAAGACGGTACCGACGTCGCCACCCTGGTCAAAAATGCCGACGCCGCGATGTATCGCTCCAAAGCCAAGGGGCGCAACCGGGTCGAGCGCTACACCCGCGACCTGACCGCCCAGGCCAATGAACGCGTAGCGCTGGAGCACGAACTGCGCCGCGCCATCGAACGTGAAGAATTGAGCCTGTATTACCAACCCAAACGCAGCCTGGTCACCCAACAACTGATCGGTGCCGAAGCCTTGATCCGCTGGCACCACCCGACCTTGGGCGAGGTCCCGCCCGAACACTTTATTGCCCTGGCCGAAGAGAACGGCATGATCCTGCAAATCGGAGACTGGGTACTGGAACAGGCGTGCCGGCAGCTGCACGCCTGGCAAGCGGCTTTCGAGGATTTCGGCCCCCTCTCGGTCAACCTCGCAGGCGCGCAACTGCGTCACCCCAACCTGCTGTCACGCATCGAACAACTGCTGCGCGATTACCACCTCGAACCCGGCTGCCTGCAGCTGGAGATCACCGAAAACTTCATCATGAGCCAAGCCGAAGAAGCACTGGCGGTGTTGCACCAACTCAAGCGCCTGGGCGTACAGCTGGCAATCGATGATTTCGGCACCGGCTACTCGTCCCTCAGCTACCTCAAACGCCTGCCGCTGGACTTCCTCAAGATCGATCAATCCTTCGTCCGCGGCTTGCCCGACGACCCTCACGATGCAGCCATCGTGCGCGCCATCATCGCCCTTGGCCACAGCATGCAATTCACCATCATCGCCGAAGGCGTAGAAACCCCGGCACAACAAGCATTCCTCGCAAGCGAGGGGTGTGAACAGATGCAAGGCTACATCGTCAGCCTGCCCCTGCCGCCGGAGCTTTTTGCCGCCAGCTTCCTTCGTACACGGCACAAGGATTTTTCGGATGGCACAGTGAACAAACCATCGCTATAATCCGCGACCTACTGAGGGCCTATAGCTCAGTTGGTTAGAGCAGGGGACTCATAATCCCTTGGTCGTAGGTTCGAGTCCTACTGGGCCCACCATACTCAAAGCCGCGCACTGCGCGGCTTTTGCGTATCTGGCATCACGGTTCTTTCAGCCAGGCCAAGCCTGTACCATGCTTGCCCATTGCCCTCCCGCACTGGAGCTCTCCCCTTGCCCGCCCTAGACGAAATCGACCGCCAACTGATCGCCGCCCTGCAGCTCAACGCCCGTGAAAGCGTGGCCATGCTCGCCAGGCAGTTGGGCATCGCCCGCACCACCGTCACGTCGCGTCTGGCCCGCCTGGAGAAAACCCAGGTCATCACCGGTTACGGCGTGCGCCTGGGCCAGCGCGTTGCGGATGGTGGGTTGCAGGCTTACGTGGGCATTACCGTGCAACCCCGCTCCGGCAAAGAGGTGTTGCGCAGGCTGAGCGCCATGGCGCAAGTGCAGCAGCTGTGCGCGGTGAGTGGGGAGTTCGATTACGTGGCTTGGCTGCGCACCGATTCGCCGGAGCAACTGGACCAATTGCTGGACCAGATCGGCAGTGTCGACGGCGTGGAGAAAACCACCACCTCGATCATCCTCAGTAACAAATTGGATCGCGGACAACCAATCTGACCACTTAGCTCGTCACATTGACTAAAACTAGCGCAATCCGACGACAGATTGCGTCTTATTAACGCGCGTAACGTTCCCTAAACTGGCTGCCATCTTTTCCTATACTCAACGGGCCCTCCTCCCGCCGAGCCGTCAGTAAGGTCAGCCATGAGCATTCCGTCCAGCACTCTCAGCAAGCCCAATCGCCACCCGGGCGATGGCAAGAAACCCATCACCATCTTCGGCCCGGATTTCCCGTTTGCCTTTGATGACTGGATCGAACACCCCGCCGGGCTGGGCAGTATTCCTGCGGCTAATCACGGCGCCGAAGTGGCGATCGTCGGCGCCGGGATCGCGGGCCTGGTCGCGGCCTACGAGCTGATGAAACTCGGGCTCAAGCCCGTGGTGTATGAAGCCTCGAAGATGGGAGGCCGCTTGCGCTCGCAGGCCTTTGAAGGCGCCGAAGGCATCATCGCCGAGCTGGGCGGCATGCGGTTCCCGGTGTCGTCCACGGCGTTCTACCATTACGTGGACAAGCTGGGACTGGAAACCAAGCCCTTTCCCAACCCGCTGACGCCGGCGTCCGGCAGCACTGTGATCGATCTGGAAGGCCAGACTCACTACGCGCAAAAACTTTCCGATTTACCGGCACTGTTCCAGGAAGTCGCCGATGCCTGGGCCGACGCCTTGGAGGCCGGTTCGCAGTTCGGCGATATCCAGCAGGCGATCCGCGACCGCGACGTGCCGCGCCTCAAAGAGTTGTGGAACAAGCTCGTGCCGCTGTGGGATGACCGTACCTTCTACGACTTCGTCGCCACCTCCAAAGCCTTCGCCAAATTGTCGTTCCACCACCGCGAGGTGTTTGGCCAGGTCGGTTTCGGTACCGGCGGCTGGGACTCTGACTTCCCCAACTCCATGCTGGAAATTTTCCGCGTGGTGATGACCAACTGCGATGATCATCAACACTTGATCGTCGGTGGCGTGGCCCAAGTGCCCATGGGCATCTGGCGCCATGTGCCGGAACGCTGCGCCCACTGGCCGGCCGGTACCAGCCTGAGCTCGCTGCATAGAGGTGCGCCACGGGCCGGCGTGAAGCGCATCGCCCACGCCGCCGATGGCCGTTTCGCCGTTACCGACAACTATGGCGACACCCGTGAATACGCGGCGGTGCTGACCACCTGCCAAAGCTGGTTGCTGACCACCCAGATCGAATGCGACGAAACCCTGTTCTCACAAAAAATGTGGATGGCCCTGGATCGCACTCGCTACATGCAGTCCTCGAAAACCTTCGTGATGGTTGACCGCCCATTCTGGAAAGACAAAGACCCGCAAACCGGTCGCGACCTGATGAGCATGACCCTCACCGACCGCCTGACCCGTGGCACCTACCTATTCGATAACGGCGACGACAAGCCGGGGGTGATCTGCCTGTCCTACTCGTGGATGAGCGACGCGCTGAAGATGCTGCCCCAGCCCATCGACAAGCGGGTGAAACTGGCCCTGGATGCACTGAAGAAGATCTACCCCAAAGTCGACATCAAGGCGCGCATCATCGGCGACCCGATCACCGTGTCCTGGGAGGCCGACCCGCATTTCCTCGGGGCCTTCAAAGGTGCCTTGCCCGGTCACTATCGTTACAACCAACGGATGTATGCGCACTTCATGCAGAAGGATATGCCCGCCGAACAACGCGGGATCTTCATCGCGGGTGATGATGTATCGTGGACGCCTGCCTGGGTCGAAGGCGCGGTACAAACCTCGCTCAACGCGGTATGGGGCATCATGAACCACTTCGGTGGCAGCACCCACCCGGAGAACCCAGGCCCAGGCGACGTGTTCGATGAAATAGGGCCAATCGCCCTGGCAGAATAAGGAGTTGAGCATGCGTGTCGCCCTGTACCAATGCCCGCCGCTGCCGCTGGATGTGGCCGCCAACCTGCAGCGCCTGCATCAACTGGCCCATGAGGCACACGGCGCCGATGTGCTGGTGCTGCCAGAGATGTTCCTCACCGGCTATAACATTGGCGCCGAAGCCGTTGGCGCACTGGCCGAGGCACAGGATGGGCCATCGGCGCAGGCGATTGCCGAACTGGCGCAAAGTGCCGGGCTGGCGATCCTGTATGGCTACCCGGAACGGGCCGAAGACGGCCAGGTCTACAACGCCGTGCAGTTGATCGACGCCCAGGGCACGCGCCTGTGCAACTACCGCAAGACCCACTTGTTTGGCGATCTTGACCATTCGATGTTCAGCGCCGGCTCCGATGATTTTCCGGTGGTGGAATTGAACGGTTGGAAGGTGGGCATGCTGATTTGCTACGACCTGGAGTTTCCGGAAAACACCCGGCGCCTGGCCCTCGCCGGTGCCGAACTGATTCTGGTGCCCACCGCCAATATGGTGCCGTTCGACTTTGTTGCCGACGTCACCGTGCGGGCGCGAGCCTTTGAAAACCAGTGTTTTGTAGCCTATGCCAACTACTGCGGGCACGAAGGCGAGATTCGCTACTGCGGGCAAAGCAGCATTGCCGCGCCGGACGGCCAGCGAATTGCCCAGGCCGGCCTGGATGAAGCCTTGATCGTCGGCACCCTGGATCGCCAATCTATTGTCGACGCCCGCGCCGCCAACCACTACCTGCAAGACCGTCGCGCCGAACTCTACGGCGCACTGCACAAGCCCTGACCCATTGGGTTTGCTAGCATAGGCACTTCCCACGCCTCGGAAGTGCCCATGCCTGCGCCGGTTCACCCTCATCCCCTTCACCTGCCCCTCGCCAATGGCCTGCGGGTTTGCCTGCGCCATGCGCCACGCTTGAAACGCTGCGCCGCCGTTTTACACGTGGCTGCCGGCAGCCATGACGTGCCATTGGCCTGGCCTGGGCTGGCGCATTTTCTTGAGCACTTGTTGTTTCTCGGTACCGAGCGTTTTCCAGCCGGCGAAGGGCTGATGGCCTACGTGCAGCGCCACGGTGGGCAGGTCAACGCCAGCACCCGTGAGCGCACCACCGAGTTCTTCTTTGAACTGCCGGTGCCGGTTTTTGCAGACGGGCTGGCGCGTTTGGCGGATATGCTGGCTCACCCGCGCCTGGCCCTCGACGATCAACAACGTGAACGCGAAGTGCTGGAGGCGGAGTTCATCGCCTGGTCCCAGGATGCCAAGGCCCAACAGCAAGTGACGCTGCTGCAAGGCTTGGCGGCGGATCATCCCTTGCGCGGTTTTCATGCCGGCAACCGCGACAGCCTGCCGGTGGAAAGCGACGACTTTCAGCATGCCTTGCGAGGGTTCCATACACGCTTTTATCAAAGCGGGCAGATGACCTTGAGCCTCGCCGGTCCACAATCGCTGGCCGACCTGCAGGCCTTGGCCCAGCAGTTCAGTGACCAACTGACGCCCGGCCCATTGCACCCGCAGGCCGCTCCACCGGCCTTGATGCATGGCCCGGCACACCGTTATCAGCACGTCGCCGGCCAACACCTGCATCAGGTCATTACCTGTAACGCGCCACGGGAAGCGCTGGCGTTTCTCTGCACCTGGCTCAACGCCTCGGCCGCCGGTGGGTTGCTCGCCGAGCTGCAAGCACGACGACTGGCCACCGCGCTGCAGGCGTCCGTGCTGTACCAATTCGCGGATCAAGCCGTGCTGGATATCCACTTCACTCTCGGCAGCGCGCGCGAACCGGCCACGTCGATCGAAGAGTTGCTGCACGACTGGCTGAGTTTCTTCGCACACAGCGACTGGACAGCATTACGCGAAGAGTTCGCCTTACTCAATGCTCGCCAGCAACAGGTCCAAGGCGCCCTGGCGTTGGCGCGCAACGATGCCCAAGACCTGTCGGAACAAGGCGCCGCAGTCCTCAAGGCCATGCTCGACTCACTGCACCTGCCCGCCTCACGGCACCCTTGGCAACTGCCGCCCAATAACCCTTTGCTTCGTGCGCCCGCCAAGGAAGAACGCGCCGGCCTGATTCGCGGCCAAACCAGCGCCCACCGTGGCTTGCGTACCTTTGCTCAGGATCGCTCACGGGGCCGACGGGAACTGTCAGCGTTGACCTTCAGCCAGGCTTTGGCGGATGACACTGGCGAAGGCGCGCTGTACCTGCGCTGGCGGTTTGACTCGGCGGTACCCACCGGGCTGGAAAGCCTGTTGCGGCCGTTGCGCGAACAGGCACGGCAGGCGGGCGTCGAGTTGTCTTGCGAAACGATCGCCACTGACTGGCTGGTGAAGATGCACGGCCTCCACGAGCCCATGCCGGCGGTGCTCGAAGCGTTGGCGCGGTGTCTGAGTAACTCGGATGAACCTTTGCCACCGACCGCTCCCGTGCCGATGATCGCCATCCGGGAACTGCTCAAGGCGTTGCCCGCTTGCTGCGCGGGTGTTCAGCCCCAGCCTCAGGAGACAACAGCATCATGGGCTACCGCGCGCTGGCAGGCGCTGGGCGCTGGCCTGCCCACCGCCTGTGAAGCCGCGAACAAAGCCGCAGCGGCCCGGCTGCCTGGGCAACCGGCAAGCGTGCCTTATACACCTCACGTCCTTGACGGACAAAAGCGCTGGCACGCAGTCAGCACCGAATCAAGCGAAGCAGCGCTACTGTTATTCTGCCCGACGCCGACTCAATCCCTAGCCGATGAAGCCAACTGGCGGTTGCTCGGGCACGTGCTCCAGGGGCCGTTCTACCAGCGCTTGAGAGTCGAACTGCAAATCGGCTACGCCGTGTTCAGCGGCATCCGACAGATCAATGGCCAAACAGGCCTGTTGTTTGGGGTGCAGTCGCCCACCCTCTCCCTAGACGGCATCGTCCAACAGTTGCGGGCCTTCCTGGGGCAACTGCCGTCGTTGATCGAGCGCAGTCCCGACTTGGGTAACCAGGCCCTCGCACAGCAGTTCGCGGCCCAGACGCTGCCTATCAACGAAGCTGCCGACTTGCTCTGGCATGCGCACCTGGCAGGCCATTCGTCGGGTTATCTGGATCAGCTTCAACAGTTGATCCAAGCGTGCACACGCGAGGATGTGCAGCGCGCCGCGCAACAACTCAATAACGCCGCAGGCGGCTGGCAATGCGTGGCCAACGGGCCGCGCATCAGCGACGACTGGCAAGCAGCGCCGTGATCGTTGCCAACCCTGCAACAGGCTTTCTCCACCGAGACAGCGCTAACTTGAATAAAATTGCGTAACATTGCGCAGCAATATCTGAACATCTCCAATGGGAGGTGGACTATATGTATTACTTGGTAGTGAACGTCCCATCCCTTGATAGGAGTAAGAATATGACCTGGTCCAAACCTGCTTACACTGATCTGCGTATTGGTTTCGAAGTCACCATGTACTTCGCCAGCCGTTAATTGGCTGAGTGACACAACGCCTCGGTTCGCCCGGGGCGTTTTTGTTTTGAGCTGTGCTTGATGGAGCGATCATGTTTGTCCAGATTCTAGGTTCCGCCGCCGGCGGTGGCTTCCCGCAGTGGAACTGCAACTGCGTGAACTGCGCAGGTTTTCGCGATGGCAGCCTGCGGGCCCAGGCGCGTACCCAGTCATCCATCGCGATCTCCGACAATGGCGTGAATTGGGTGCTCTGCAATGCCTCGCCGGATATCCGCGCACAACTCCAGGGCTTTGCGCCCATGCAACCGGGCCGCGCCCTGCGCGATACCGGCATCAGCGCAATCATCCTGATGGACAGCCAGATCGACCATACCACTGGCCTGCTGAGCCTGCGCGAAGGCTGCCCGCACCAGGTGTGGTGCACCGACATGGTCCACGAAGACCTGAGCACCGGTTTCCCGTTGTTCACCATGCTGACCCACTGGAACGGTGGCCTGGCCTGGAACCGCATCGAGTTGGACGCCAGCTTCACCATCCCGGCCTGCCCCAACCTGCGCTTCACCCCGCTGCCGTTGCGCAGCGCCGCAC
The DNA here is from genome assembly GCF_001320835.1 of Pseudomonas sp. NBRC 111138. Classification (NCBI taxonomy): domain Bacteria; kingdom Pseudomonadati; phylum Pseudomonadota; class Gammaproteobacteria; order Pseudomonadales; family Pseudomonadaceae; genus Pseudomonas; species Pseudomonas sp. NBRC 111138. The sequence continues at coordinate 57,505 of NZ_BCBO01000097.1, forward strand.
CGCCCTATTCGCCGCACCGTTTCGACCCGCACCCCGGTGACAACATTGGCCTGATCGTCGAAGACCTGCGCACCGGCGGCAAATTGTTCTACGCCCCGGGCCTGGGCAAGGTCGACGCACCGCTGCTGGACATCATGGCCGGCAGTGACTGCCTGCTGGTGGACGGCACGATGTGGGACGACGATGAAATGCAGCGCCGTGGCGTCGGCACCCGCACCGGGCGTGAGATGGGCCACCTGGCACAGAACGGCCCCGGCGGCATGCTTGAAGTGCTCGAGCAACTGCCCAAACAGCGCAAAGTGCTTATCCACATCAACAACACCAACCCGATCCTCGATGAAGACTCCCCCGAGCGAGCGGAGCTGGTGCGGCGCAATGTCGAAGTGGCTTACGACGGCATGAGCATTGAATTGTAGGAGCGATCGAAATGACCGACACACCGTTGAGCAAGGCTGAGTTCGAAGCCGCCCTGCGCGCCAAGGGCGCCTTCTACCATATCCATCACCCCTACCATGTGGCGATGTACGAAGGCCGCGCCAGCCGTGAGCAGATCCAGGGCTGGGTCGCCAATCGCTTCTACTATCAAGTGAATATCCCGCTGAAAGACGCGGCGATCCTGGCCAACTGCCCAGACCGTGAAATCCGTCGCGAATGGATCCAGCGCCTGCTCGACCATGACGGCGCGCCCGGTGAAGACGGCGGTATCGAAGCCTGGCTGCGCCTGGGCCAGGCCGTGGGCCTGGACCCCGATCAACTGCGCTCCCAGGAGTTGGTGCTGCCCGGCGTACGCTTCGCCGTGGACGCCTATGTCAACTTCGCCCGCCGCGCCAGCTGGCAGGAAGCCGCCAGCAGCTCGCTGACCGAGCTGTTCGCGCCGCAAATCCACCAGTCGCGCCTCGACAGTTGGCCCCAGCATTACCCGTGGATCGACCCGGCCGGTTACGAATACTTCCGCACACGCCTGGGCCAAGCCCGTCGCGATGTGGAACACGGCTTGGCGATCACCCTGCAGCACTACACCACCCGCGAGGGGCAGGAGCGCATGCTGGAAATTCTCCAGTTCAAACTGGACATCCTCTGGAGCATGCTGGACGCCATGAGCATGGCCTACGAACTCAAACGCCCGCCGTATCACAGCGTGACCGAACAGCGGGTATGGCATAAAGGGATCACCCTATGAGCTTTGATCGCAGCAAAAAACCGACCTGGCGCCAGGGCTATCGCTACCAGTACGAGCCTGCTCAGAAAGGCCACGTATTGCTCTACCCCGAAGGCATGATCAAGCTCAACGATAGCGCCGCATTGATCGGTGGCCTGATCGACGGCGAGCGCGACGTTGCGGCAATCATTGCCGAGCTGGATAAGCAGTTCCCCGGTGTGCCAGAGCTGAGTGACGACATCGAGCAATTCATGGAGGTCGCCCGTGCTGAGCACTGGATCACCCTTGCCTGAAAAGCCAGCCATAGGCCTGCCTCTGTGGCTGCTGGCCGAGCTGACCTATCGCTGCCCGCTGCAGTGCCCGTATTGCTCCAACCCGCTGGATTTCGCCGAGCAGGGCAAAGAGCTGAGCACCGAACAATGGATCAAGGTATTTCGCGAAGCCCGTGAAATGGGTGCTGCGCAGTTGGGTTTTTCCGGCGGCGAGCCGCTGGTGCGCCAGGACTTGGCCGAGCTGATCGGCGAGGCTCGCAAGCTGGGTTTCTACACCAACCTGATCACCTCTGGCATCGGCCTCACCGAACAAAAAATCAGCGACTTCAAGAAAGCCGGCCTGGACCATATCCAGATCAGCTTCCAGGCCAGTGACGAACAGGTGAACAACCTGCTGGCCGGCTCCAAAAAAGCCTTCGCGCAAAAACTGGAAATGGCCCGAGCGGTGAAAGCCCACGGCTACCCGATGGTGCTGAACTTCGTCACCCATCGCCACAATATCGACAAGATCGACCGCATCATCGAGCTGTGCATTGCGCTGGAAGCGGATTTCGTCGAACTCGCCACCTGCCAGTTCTACGGCTGGGCACAGCTCAACCGCGTGGGCTTGCTGCCCACCCGCGAGCAGTTGGTGCGCGCCGAACGCATCACCAATGAATACCGCGCCAAACTGGAAGCCGAAGGCCACCCCTGCAAGCTGATCTTCGTGACACCGGATTATTACGAGGAGCGCCCCAAAGCCTGCATGAATGGCTGGGGCAGCATCTTCCTGACAGTCACACCCGACGGCACCGCACTGCCCTGTCACGGCGCGAGGCAAATGCCCGTGCAGTTTCCCAATGTGCGCGACCACAGCATGCAGCACATCTGGTACGACTCGTTTGGCTTCAATCGCTTTCGTGGCTACGACTGGATGCCTGAGCCATGCCGTTCATGCGACGAAAAAGAAAAGGACTTCGGCGGCTGCCGTTGCCAGGCATTCATGCTCACTGGTGACGCCAGCAATGCCGACCCTGTATGCAGCAAATCCGAGCAGCACGGCATCATCCTGCAAGCGCGGGAAGAGGCCGAACATGCCACCCAGACCATCGAGCAACTTGCCTTTCGCAATGAGCGCAACTCAAGGCTCATTGCAAAAGGCTGAGGGCCTCAACGCTTGGCGATGATGTACACCGCGTGGATGATGCCAGGGAAGTAACCGCACAGGGTCAGCAGGATATTCAGCCAGAATGCACCGCCGAAACCTACTTGCAGGAACACACCCAATGGCGGCAGCAGAATGGCGATGATGATACGAATGATGTCCATGGGTCAGCTCCAGAAAATCGGCTCGTGTGAGCCGTGTAGCTAATCGACCTTGGCGGTTCGTGAGGGTTCAGTGGATTCTGGCATTGGGCCATCTCAGGCCAGAATCTGCAGGCCATGTTTTTGCACGATACTCAATAACTTGAGCGCCATGCCACTGGGCCGCTTCTCTCCCGACTCCCATTTTTTGACCGTGGACGCGCTGGTGTTCAGGTAGCGGGCGAACACAGGTTGGCTGACATGGCTGCTTTCACGTAGTTGCTTGATCTGTTCGGCAGGGATTTGATCTGGCATGGATAAGCACGCCTCATCATATTCTCGCAGAGTGGTTTTGCTGATGGCGCCGACAGCATGAAGTGCCTTGGCTGACTGGTGAATGGACTCAAACGCCTCGCTTTTATACTTCTTGGTCATGATGTATCTCCACAAACTCCTTGAGATCCAGCATTTGCTGAATCTGTGCTTCGTTTAACCTTTCATAAGTTTTGGCCAGTGATCGAAACCAAACAAGTTCGCTCTGCGTAATGTTGCCTTGATCCTTCTTCGCGAACAGCAACTGATAAACCCAATAGTGCCTACCCTTGGCCAATATGATTGAACGATGTCGATTTTGGTTGAGGCGTTTTTTCCAGACACCACCGCCCAGATTATCTGCCTGCCCCCTCAGCATTTCGCCAAACGCCTCCCTCAACTCCGAATCGCAGATCCAGGCTTTGTTGGCCGCCTCGGCAAATCGCCGTGTTTTAAACAACCTGAGCTTCATGGAGGTCCCTTCACAAAAACATACCACCCAGTGGTATAGATTAAAAGTCGAGCACGCTGTGCCCCATCGGCGGTCCTTGCCGACGTCCGCTAAGAAACCACTGTTCCCAGGGAGGCTCAATCAACGTTTTCACACCAGAAATTACGCAGACAAAAAAACGCCCCCAACCAAAAGAATCAGGCTGGAGGCGCCGCGTATGCCGCGAGACGGTTCAGGAAACTGGGGTCACACCGCGATGCCCTTGCGGCATTGCACTTGAGCGGTACGCACCCGAGAAAAGGCGCGGGCAAGCCGAAGAAGCATTTCGTCGATATGGGTTTTGCTGATGTTCAGCGCAGGGGTAAAGCGCAGGCAGTCAGGTTGCGCGGCAGTGAGAATCAAGCCTTCGTGCAGCGCGGCCTTGACCACTGCAGCGGCGCAATCGTCCGACAGTGTCAGGCCCCAAAGCAGCCCGTTGCCGCGCAAGGGGCCATGGCCGTAACGGTAGGCCAGGCGGGCAAGGCCTTCTGCCAGGTACAAGCCCGATTCACGTAGGTGCTCGAGAAAGCCGTTCTCCAATAGAGCGTCGAGTACTGCGATACCCGCAGATGCCATCAGTGCATTGCCATGATGTGTACCGTCCAGCTCGCCCGGTTCGAAGCAACAGGCAGTGCCACGCGCCAGCAACGCCGCCAGGGGCACGCCGCCGCCCAGGCCTTTGCCCAGGGCAATGATGTCGGCGCGCACGCCGTATTGCTGCTCGGCGAGCAAGCTGCCGCAGCGGCCGATACCGGTTTGCACTTCGTCGAAGATCAGCAGGATCCCCAGCTCACGACACAGGCGTTCGACGCCCTTGAGGTAATGTTCTGTCGCAGGGAGGACACCGCCGCCGCTTTGTATCGGCTCCAGCATGATGGCGACGGTCTGCGCATCGACCGCTGCATGCAGGGCCGGCAGATCGTTAAACGGCACTTGGCTGAAACCTGGCAACTGCGGTTCGAATCGGTTTTCGCAGGCCACAGCCGACGCCGACATCGCCCCCAGGCTCCGCCCATGACAGCCATTGTTTACGGTGATGATGTGGTAAGCGCCACCGCGATGCAGTTGGCCCCACTTGCGTGCCAACTTGATGGCCGCTTCACAGGCTTCGGCACCGCTGTTGAGCAAATAGGCCTGGTCGCTGCAGGTGTGGTGGCACAGACGATCGACAAGATCCAGTTGCGCGCGGTTGTGCAAACCCAGGCCAGGGTTGAGCACGGTGTGCATCTGTTCGGCAATGGCGTCGCGCACGGCCTGAGGACTGTGGCCCAGGCTGTTGGCGCCGCCGCCTTGACTGAAATCCAGATAGGCGCGGTCGTCAGCGTCCGAAAGCCAGGAGCCCTGCCCCTGCACAAACACCTGGGGCGGGCGCGCCACAGTGGGCATCAGGCACTGGCTGGAAACCTCTGCACGCGGGGCATGCACAAGCAGGTCATCCAGACTCGGCGCGAAGCGACGGAACAAGTTCACACTTCACCTCCGTTGGCAACCTGACCTTGGTCGATGCCGCCTGCCAATAAGGCCTTCAGATTTTTTGCCTTGCCTATGTAAACGCTATCAACAAAAACGCTGTTCATTGTCCGATCCGGCCCTGTAAGCCCTGCGAATAGGCGCTAGACTAGGCGCCTCGGGGGCCAGCGGCCATTTCGATTTTCCAGCTTTTTCGATAAGCAAACCTTATGGATTTCAAGCAACTGCGTTATTTCGTCGCGGTGTATGAGGAAGGCCATGTAGGCCGTGCCGCGGAGCGTCTGTCGATCTCCCAGCCAGCGCTGTCGCAACAGGTTCGCCAACTGGAACAGAACCTTGATGTAAGTCTGTTCGAACGTAGCAGCAAGCGTCTGCTGCCAACGCTGGCGGCGCACACTTTATACAACCACGCGTTGCCGCTCATTGATGGGATGCAGCAAGCCGTGGAGGCACTGCGCAACTTCAAGGGCCAGGCCATGCGCACCCTGGCCATCGGCGTGCTGCAAACCGTGCACACCAGCCTGGTGCCGCAGATGCTTGAGCGCGTGCGCAAGGCCCAGCCCCATCTGGTGGTGCAGATCTACGAGCTGACCGGGCTTGAGATTGAGCGGCGGTTGCTCAATGGCTCACTCGATATTGGCATCAGCTACCTGCCCCCCCGTCAGCCGGGCCTGCACGGCGTGTTGCTGTATGAAGACGAGCTGAAGGTGGTGATACCCGAAAATCATCCGTTGCGCGAGTTCAAGAAAGTCTCGCTCAAACAAGCCGCCGAATTACCGATGTTGCTGCTGGGGGAAGAGTTTCAGGTTCGGCAGATCTGGCAAGGCCAACTGTCCAACCTCGGGCGGCGCCCGCAAGTGCAGGCGGAGCTCAATACCATGGTGGGCATTCTCGACAGCCTGCCTCACACTCGCTTGGCGACGGTGCTGCCTGGGCGCTCCCAGGACGAACACAACAGCAAGGCACTGCTGTGGAAACCCTTGAGCGAGCCCAGGGTACCGCTGAAAGTAGGATTGGTATGCCGCGATGTGCAACGCCAGCAGGCGACGGTGGCGTTGCTGCGTACCCTGCTGGAAGACGTGATGAATGCCCCGCCGGCAACCGCCTGACTTTTTCGCGGGCAAAAGAAAACCCCGCCGAAGCGGGGCTTTGCAGACTGTTTCCCTGACATCCATTTCACTCCGCCGTCCTGGCAGAATCCTACGTGTCCGTGTTGTTGCTTTGCGCTTCCTGCGCGACGTCCATGTGAAGTAGATTAGCCGTGGATCCAATGTGGCGATAGAGGACGATTAGCAGCACGTCATGTAAGAGAATGCTTACACGCCCTCTTCCCCCTTAAAACAGGGCTTCATCCATCAGGAACAGTGATTCGCTACCGGCTTTTACCGATGCACTCAACGAGTGGATACGCGGCAACAGGCGGGCAAAGTAGAAACGCGCAGTCCCCAGTTTGCTGGCGTAGAAATCCTCTTCGCCCTCCTTGCCTAACGCCGCCTTGGCCATGCGCGCCCACATATAGGCATAGGCCATGTAGCCGAACGCATGCAGGTATTCCACCGAGGCTGCGCCGATTTCATTAGGATTGCTCTTGGCGCGGTCCAGCACCCAGGCCGTCAGCTCATCCAGGTTACCTACTGCCACACCCAGCGGCTTGGTGAACTCGGCCAACTCAGGGCCCGATGCGGCGATGAACTGGCGGATCTCATCGGCGAACAAGGTATAGAACGCACCGCCGCTGCCGACGATCTTGCGCCCCATCAGATCCAGGGCCTGAATGCCGTTGGTACCTTCGTAGATCTGGGTGATGCGCACGTCACGCACCAATTGCTCCTGGCCCCACTCGCGGATGTAACCGTGACCACCAAACACCTGCTGGCCGAGTACGGTGGTTTCCAGGCCCAGGTCGGTGAGGAACGCCTTGGCAACTGGCGTCAACAACGCCACCAGGTTATCGGCACGCTCGCGCGCCTGCGCATCGTCGCTGAACTTGGCGATGTCCAACTGCGTCGCCACGTAGGTGGAAAACGCCCGGCCGCCTTCGTTCGCCGCCTTCATGGTCAGCAACATACGACGGACATCCGGATGCACGATGATCGGGTCTGCCGGCTTGTCCTTGGCCTGTGCGCCTAGCGGGGAACGGCTCTGCAGACGGTCACGGGCATATTCAATCGCGTTCTGATAGGACCGCTCGCCAGAAGCCAAGCCCTGGATACCGACGCCCAGGCGCTCATAGTTCATCATGGTGAACATCGCAGCCAAGCCACGGTTGGGCTCACCGACCAGGTAACCCACGGCTTCGTCGAAGTTCATCACACAGGTGGCGGAGGCCTGGATGCCCATCTTGTGTTCAATGGAGCCGCAGTTCACCGGGTTACGCGCGCCCAGGCTGCCATCGGCATTTACCAGGAACTTCGGCACCAGGAACAGCGAGATGCCCTTGGGCCCGGCCGGTGCGTCCGGCAGTTTGGCCAGCACCAGGTGGATGATGTTTTCGGTGAGGTCGTGCTCGCCACCGGTGATGAAGATCTTGGTGCCGCTGACCTTGTAGGAGCCGTCCGCCTGAGGCTCGGCCTTGGTGCGGATCATCCCCAGGTCTGTACCGGCATGGGCTTCCGTCAGGCACATGGAACCGGCCCACTCACCCGAATACATCTTCGGCAGGTAGGTGGCCTTGAGTTCTTCACCGGCGTGGGTGTTGATCGATACACAGGCACCGGAGGTCAACATCGGGTACAGGCCGAAAGCCAGGCTCGACGAGTTGATCATCTCTTCAACCTGCGCCGACACCGCCTTGGGCATGCCCATGCCGCCGTAGGTCGGGTCGCCGCCCACGCCTACCCAGCCGCCTTCGGCGTAGGTGCTGTAGGCCTGGGGAAAACCGTCGGGAGTCGTCACGGCGCCGTCCGCCCAGTGGCAGCCTTGCTCATCGCCGCCGCGGCTGAGCGGGGCAATGGATTTGGCGGTGACTTTGCCGGCCTCTTCCAGGATCGCTTCGACGGTTTCGGCGTCAACGCTGTCTGCCAATGCCGGTAACTGGGCCCAAGTATCAGCGACCTCAAACACTTCGTTGAGGACGAAGCGCATATCACGCAACGGCGCTTTGTAATCAGCCATGGCAAACCTCGTGAGAACGTGAAAAGTAATTCGATAGGATCGGTTTTACAGACGTCGAGTGTACCCGAACAACTTTTCAGACACATAGGGTCCGTTCGTGACCATTAAGTATTTACCAGTCACACAAGGAAGCTTTCCTGTAGGAGCGAGCTTGCTCGCGAAAAACTCACAGGCGCCGCGTTCATTCAGCAAGCACGCGTTATCGTTGACGTTCTTCGCGAGCAAGCTCGCTCCTACAGGGAGAAAGCGTCAGCTGGGAGACTCATCAGGCATTCGCTCCCTGCCTCTACCGCAGCACGGTGCATGGCCGTACGCGGCAACAAGCGCTTGAAATAAAAGTCGCAGGTCGCAAGCTTCGCCTGGGCAAACTCTTGGTCGTCCTGGCCGTGCGCCGCGATCGCCATGCGCAACCACAGGTAGGCGAGGATGATGTAACCGCTGTACATCAGGTAATCCATGGCCGCCGCGCCCACTTCATCAGGGTTTTTCATCGCCGCCGTGCCGACCTTCAAGGTCAGTTCGCCCCATTGCTGGTTCAGTTCATTGAGTTGCGCCACATGGGCCTTGAGTTGCGCATGCTCGGCATTGGCCGCGCAGAACTTATGCACAATTTTGGTAAACCCACGCAGCAACTTGCCCTGGCTGCCCAGCACCTTGCGCCCGAGCAGGTCCAGGGCCTGGATGCCGTTGGTGCCTTCATAGATCGGCGCAATCCGTGCGTCACGGGCCAGTTGCTCCATGCCCCACTCGCGAATATAGCCATGACCACCGAATACCTGCATGCCGTGGTTGGTCACCTCCAGGCCGGTTTCGGTCATGAAGGCTTTACAGATCGGCGTGAGGAAGGCCAACAGGTCCTCGGCTTCCTGGCGTTGGCCAGCGTCGCTGCCAAGGTGCGCGGTATCGAGCAGTTGCGCGGTGAAATAGGTCAACGCGCGGTTGCCCTCGTTGAAAGCCTTCATGGTCAGCAGCATGCGGCGTACATCGGCGTGCACGATGATCGGGTCAGCGGCTTTCTCCGGCGCCTTGGCACCGGTCAGCGAGCGCATCTGCAAGCGGTCGTTGGCGTACTTGATCGCGCCCTGGAAGCTCGCTTCACCGTTGCACAGGCCCTGCATTCCCGTGCCCAGGCGGGCGTGGTTCATCATGGTGAACATGCAGTTCAGGCCCTTGTTCGCCTCGCCAATCAAATAGCCTTTGGCGCCATCGAAGTTCAACACGCAGGTGGCCGAGGCCTTGATGCCCATCTTGTGTTCGATGGAGCCGCAGTGCACCGCATTGCGCTCGCCGGAGTCGGCATGGAACTTGGGCACGATAAACAACGAGATGCCCTTGGTACCCGCCGGCGCGTCCGGCAGCTTGGCCAGCACCAGGTGGATGATATTGGCGCTCATGTCGTGCTCGCCGGCCGAGATGAAGATCTTGCTGCCGGTGACCGCGTAACTGCCGTCCGCCTGCGGCACGGCGCGGGTCTTGATCAAGCCCAGATCGGTGCCGCAGTGGGCTTCGGTCAGGCACATGGTGCCGGTCCATTCGCCAGCGGTGAGCTTGCTCAGGTAAGTGGCTTTCTGTTCGTCGGTGCCGTGGGCGTGGATGGCCGACATCGCACCGTGGGTCAGGCCCGGGTACATGCCCCAGGAGGTGTTGCTGGAGCCGATCATCTCGCTTAACACCAGGCCGAGGGAATGGGGCAGGCCCTGGCCACCGTAGGCCGGGTCTGCCGCCACGCCGTGCCAGCCGCCTTCCACATACTGGGCAAAGGCTTGCTTGAAGCCTTTGGGAGTGGTCACCACGCCATTATCGAAATGGCAGCCCTCTTCATCGCCGCTGCGATTGAGCGGCGCGAGTACGTTTTCGCAGAACCTGGCGCCTTCTTCGAGGATCGCACTGACCATGTCCGGGCTGGCATCCGTGGCGCCCAGGTCAGCGTAGTGGCCGTGGAAATCGAATACGGTGTCGATCAGAAAGCGCATGTCGCGCAAGGGAGCTTTGTACTCAGGCATGGCAATGTCTCCGGCAGCAGATAGGGTTAACCTACTGCCGGCCGTGGCCGTGGACAATCACTGTAGCGCTGCTGAATACACCGCCATTACTCAACCGGCAGCGCTCTCCATGCGCACCGCGCCACGGCGGGTTTGCCCGGCGGCGACCACACAATTACGCCCCGCACCCTTGGCGGTGTAAAGCGCCTGGTCGGCGGATTTGAGCACCTCGTCGGGGCTGCGTTGTTCGGCCTGGCGCTCGGCCACACCGATGCTTACCGTCACCGACACGCTGGACGCGCCGCTGCCGGCACGGCGCTGGCGGCCTTGATGATCGTCCTGGGGGCGGTCCGGGTTGCGCAACTTGATGTCGTAGCTGGCGATGATCTCGCGGATCTCCTCCAGGTGCGGCATGCACTCATCCAGGGTCTTGCCGGCAAACACCACGGCAAACTCTTCACCGCCGTAACGATAGGCCCGCCCGCCGCCATTGACCTTGGACAGCTTGCTCGCCACCAGGCGCAGCACCTGGTCGCCCACATCGTGGCCGTGGGTGTCATTGAAACGTTTGAAGTGATCGACGTCGCTCATCGCCAGCACATAGTTGCGACCTAGCCGCTGCATACGCTCGTTGAGGGCACGTCGCCCCGGCAAGCCGGTGAGCTCATCACGAAACGCCATTTGATACGCCTCGTGCGCCACCCCCGCAGCGATCATCAGCATCACCTGGCTGCACATGATGTTGAGGGTGAACGGCAGGATGAAGGTTTGCGGCAACATCCAGAACATGCCCAGCAACCCCACCAGTTGTGCCGCGTGCAGCGGCCGCGGCTGGTACCAGTATTGGGCGGCCAGGGTGAGAAAGCCGATCAGGAACATCGGGTAGGAAAGTTGGATCAGGCTCATCCAGGCGCCATGCAGCATCGGCCAACGGATCTCCGCCAACCAGCCCAGCAAGGCCTGGGGAAAACTCTGCTCCAGGGCCAGCGCCACACTGCCCACCGCCAGCAGCACCGCACAGCGGGCGACGAAGTCGCGGAACAGATGGGTCTTTTCCTGCCACAGCGCATAAATGCTGAACAGCAAGGGCAACAGCAGGCAGCACAGGTGGAACACCACGGCAGCGTCTTCACGCACGCGGCCATTGTCCCGGTAGAAGTCGGTCTGGGTATCCAGCAGGAAATAGGCGACGTACACCGTGACCATCAGGAACAGCTCACGCTGGCGTCGATACACCGCGCAATAGGCGCCGCCGAGCAACAGCACCAGGGTGGGCAGCACGTTGAACAGCGAGGTGAAGAAGACGCTGAGGTCCTTGACGTACGCAGCCGAGAGCCCGGCCAGCAACAGCAGCAGCGAAGGGAGAAAATGGCTGAAACGTACAGCGGACACGCGTGACAAGGGTAAAGCTCCGACCCGCTAACGAATAATGGCACTGTGCCGCCAAGCGATCAGTTAAGCACAACCGACCGAGCATGTATCACATTGCCATCACTGTAACGGCAGCTCATCATAATCCCTGAGTGCAGGACTGCGGTTTTTTAGACGCGCTCCCACACAAATGCAAAAAAACCGCCGCATCCCGAGGGAGGCGGCGGTTTCTAGAAGAACCTGGTAAGGCTTAGTAAGCCAGGCCGAAATCTTCTTCTTTCATGTCCATCAGGTTGTTGGCGCCCGACAGCATGGTTGCCACGTGGGTGCGGGTACGCGGCAGGATGCGCTGGAAGTAGAAGCGCGCAGTCTGCAACTTGGCGGTGTAGAACGCCTCTTCGCTGGTGCCGGCGGCCAGTTTCTCGGCGGCCAGGCGTGCCATGTCGGCCCAGAAGTAAGCCAGGCAGGCGTAGCCGGAGTACATCAGGTAGTCCACCGAGGCAGCACCGACTTCTTCACGGTCTTTCATCGCGGCCATGCCGACCTTCATGGTCAACTCGCCCCACTCTTTGTTCAGTGCCGCCAGCGGTGCAACGAACTCTTTAACCGCGTCGTTACCTTCGTTGGCCTGGCAGAACTTGTGCACGATCTTGGTGAAGCCCTTGAGCGCTTCGCCTTGGGTCATCAGCACTTTACGGCCGAGCAGGTCCAGCGCCTGGATGCCGGTGGTGCCTTCGTACAGCATAGAAATGCGGCTGTCGCGAACGTTCTGCTCCATGCCCCACTCAGCGATAAAGCCGTGGCCACCGTAGATCTGCACGCCGTGGTTGGCCGATTCAAAACCGACTTCGGTCATGAATGCCTTGGCGATCGGGGTCATGAAGGCCAGTAGGGCATCTGCCTGTTTCTTGGCTTCGTCGTCGGTGCCGTACTTGACGATGTCCACTTGCTTGGCGGTGAAGTACACCATCGCACGGTTACCTTCGGCGAAGGCTTTCATGGTCAGCAACATGCGGCGTACGTCAGGGTGCACGATGATCGGGTCAGCGGCTTTGTCCGGCGCTTTCGGGCCGGTCAACGAGCGCATTTGCAGGCGATCACGCGCATATTTCAAGCCGCCCTGGAAACCGATCTCGGCGTGAGCCAGGCCTTGCAGCGCGGTGCCCAGGCGAGCGGTGTTCATGAAGGTGAACATGCAGTTCAGGCCTTTGTTCGCCGGGCCGATCAGGAAACCGGTGGCCGCGTCAAAGTTCATCACGCAGGTGGCGTTGCCGTGGATACCCATTTTGTGTTCCAGGGAACCACAGGTGACCGCGTTGCGCTCACCCACCGAGCCATCAGCGTTAGGCAGGAACTTGGGCACGATAAACAGCGAGATGCCTTTGGTGCCGGCCGGTGCATCCGGCAGGCGGGCCAGTACGATGTGGACGATGTTGTCGGCCATGTCGTGCTCGCCGGCCGAGATGAAGATCTTGGTACCGGAGACTTTGTAGGAGCCGTCAGCCTGAGGCTCGGCCTTGGTGCGCAGCATGCCCAGGTCGGTGCCGCAGTGTGGCTCGGTCAGGCACATGGTGCCGGTCCATTCGCCCGACACCAGTTTGGTCAGGTAAGCCTCTTGCTGCTCGGGGGTGCCGTGTTCGGAAATAGTGTTCATCGCGCCATGGGACAGGCCAGGGTACATGCCCCACGACCAGTTGGCTTCGCCGACCATTTCGCTCACGGCCAGGCCCAGGGATTCCGGCAGGCCTTGGCCACCGTGCTCCACGTCGTGGGCCAGGCTTGGCCAGCCGCCTTCGACGAATTGTTTGTAGGCTTCTTTGAAGCCCGCAGGGGTTTTAACGCCTGACTCACTCCAGGTACACCCTTCGATGTCGCCCACGCGGTTCAACGGTGCCAGTACTTGCTCACAGAACTTGGCGCCTTCTTCGAGGATGGCGTCGACCATGTCCGGGGTAGCGTCCTGGCAAGCCGGCAGGCTCTGATAGTGCGCTTCATAACCGAGCAGTTCGTCACGAACGAAGCGAATATCACGCAAGGGGGCCTTGTAGTCAGGCATAGCGATAAACCTCTGCTGATGTAGCTGGGATGAACAACCGCATGGATTTTTTATGGCGGTCAAACAGGTGTTTGAAACATACGTTTACGACCCAGGGTTGTCAAGCGTCGGCCAGATGCCGTTTGTCTTGACGCAGGTCAGCCAGGCACGGCGAGGCCTGGCAGGATGCCTCATGGATTTAAGGAAGAGCAGAATGTCGCAGTACGACTGTGGGAGCTGGCTTGCCTGCGATGCAGGCGCCATGGTGTATCAGGCAGTACGCGTTGATGCTATCGCAGGCAAGCCAGCTCCCACAGAGAGAAGCGGGCGTGCGATAGAGAAGTTAAGCGTAGGTATCGATCAACGTACCGAGCATTTCGTCCGAAGCCTTGGCGACTTTCGCCCCCAGCTCGATTTGAAACTTGCCCTGGGCCATTTCCACCATGTTGCTTGCCGAATTGGACGCTTGGGCGCGGTCATTGGCTTGCAGACGGTCGCTTTGCGCGGCCGATGGCTGGGTGGTCGCGGCGCTGGCAATCTTGCCGGCCGCCTGGTCGACACGGTTCTGCCCGGTCTGAATGCTGCTCAGGCCCGAATAAAACGCGCTGCTTCCAGAGATTTCCATGGCGTAAGCCTGCCTTTAGAGAATCGTGAAGCCCGATTGAACCAGAGATCCTGGCAAAAGGCCCGTCAAAAACACTAATGGCATATTGCCTTAGCGATAGCCAAAATCAGTCAAGCAGGTCCAGTTCCAAGTACTCGGCCACCGCGCCAGCCCCGGCGTGCTTGAGTTTCGGCACTCGCCCCAGGCAAGGCGCGGGCAGGCGCTCAGCCAGGGTGGCGAGGTTTTCTTCCAGACGAGAGGTCTTGGGGTCGATGATATTTGCCACCCAGCCCGCCAGCGGCAAGCCATCCCGTGCGATGGCTTCGGCGGTGAGCAACGCGTGGCTGATGCACCCAAGGCGCACGCCTACCACCAGGATCACCGGCAGTTTGAGCGCCATGGCCAGGTCCGACAGGTTGGCCTGGTCGGCCAAGGGCACGCGCCAACCGCCTGCCCCTTCGATCAAGGTGAAGTCCGCGCCCCGTGCCAGGATCTGCTGCATCGGCTTGAGCAGCGATTGCACCGTGAGCCCGACGCCCGCCTCGCGCGCTGCCAGATGCGGCGCGATAGCTGGCTCGAAGGCCACCGGGTTGACCTCGGTATAACTGAGCGGTATGGAACACTCGGCCAGCAACGCCAACGCATCGGCATTGCGCAGGCCCTCGGCCGTCAGTTGGCAGCCCGACGCCACCGGCTTTCCGGCGGCCGTGCTTTTGCCGGAAAGCCTGGCCGCATGCAACAGGCCGGCGGCGATGGTGGTCTTGCCAACATCGGTGTCTGTACCGGTGATGAAGTAAGCGGCGCTCATAACGGTTTCTCCAGTACGGCATACACCACCTGGTACGTGGCGGGCAGGCCCTGGGCCTGGCGGAACTGCTCGTAGGCCTCTACCAGCGCGACAATCCGCGCACGGCCCGTCAATCCTCCCGGGCGGCCTGGGTTGAGGTTATGGGCGCCCAGTGCCTTGAGTTCATGGGTCAGGCTGCGCACATCCGGGTAATGCAATACGTGGGGCTTTCGCTCCAGGCTGATCACGCGCAAACCACTGGCCGCACACCGTTGCTGATAAGCCTCGAAGGTGCGGAAGCTATTGACGTGGACCAGGCCATCCGCCGCCCGCCAACTCTCGCGCAACTCATCCAGGGTGCCTACGCACAGGCTGGCAAAGGCCAGCACACCACCTGGTCGCAGCACGCGCCGGGCTTCGCTGAGCACCGCATCAAAATGGGCACACCACTGTACCGCGAGGCTGGAGAAGAACAGCTCGAAGCTGTCAGCTGCAAGCGGCAAGCGTTCTGCATCGCCGGCTATAAAGTGCGCAGCGCCACCCAGTGGACGCGCGTGGTTGAGCATGCCCTCGGCAATATCCAATGCCACACCTTGGCTGCCGGGCAAACGCTCGCCCAGTACGCGGCTGAAGTAGCCCGTGCCGCAGCCCATGTCCAGCCAACGCTGTGGCGCCAGGCCGTGAGGCAAACGGCTGAGCAGTTCATGGCCGACCACACGCTGCAACTCGGCCACGCTGTCGTAACTGGCCGCCGCACGGGAGAACGAGGCCGCGACCTGGCGCTTGTCCGGCAAGCCCCCTGGCAAGGGCGGATGGGATAGGTCAGTCATCGACACACTCATGCAAAAAAGCCTGGATGGCCCCGGCAACTCCGTGAGGGTCTTCCAGAAGAAACGCGTGACCGGCCTGTTCAATCAGGCCGATTTCTACATCGGGGAGCAAGGCCAGCAGGTCACTGGCGGCTTCGGCAGGCACCAGCCCATCCAGGCCGGCAAACAGGTGCAACTGCGGCCCACGAAACGCCTGCAAGGCCGCCCGCGTGTCCAGTTGGGCCAGCAACTCCAGGCCGGGCATCAAGACGCTGGGGGAGGTATTCGGCGCACCGCTGACCAACAACCGCGACAAGCCGCGCGGGTCTTCGGCACCCTTGGCGCACAACAGCCCAAAGCGCTTGAGCGTGACCTGGGAATCGGCATGGCAGCCGGCCAGAAATGCGTCGAAGGTTTCCGTAGGCATCCCATGGGGCCAGCCGTCATGGGCGACGAAACACGGGTTGCTCGCCAGAGTCAGCAAGCCACAGCACCGCTCGCCACGGCGTGCCGCCAACTCGGACGCGAGCATGCCGCCCAGCGACCAGCCCCCGAGCCAGGCATTGTCCGGCAGCGTCGCATCGAGCTCATCGAGCCATTCACCGAGTTCGCTGGCCTGCAGCGCCGGCAAGGGTTCGATCTGTACCTGCAAGTGCTCGTTCAGGCCGTGCAACGCAGCGGCCAACGGTTCCAGCGGTGACACACCCAGGCCCCAGCCCGGTAGCAGGATCAGTCGATTACGCATAGCCGGGCTCCGAGGCGTCTAACAAGCGAAAACACGCTTGCAACTCGTCTAACAATAGCTGCACCTGCGCTTCGCTGTGGGCCGCCGTCAATGTCACCCGTAGACGGGCACTGCCGGCGGGCACGGTCGGTGGGCGAATGGCAGTCACCATCAGGCCGCGCTCGCGCAGCATCTGCGAGAGGCGCAGTGCCCGGGCGCTGTCGCCAATCAGGATCGGTTGGATCGGCGTAAAGCTGTCCATCAACGCCAGGCCTATCTGCTCGGCGCCGCGACGGAACTGGCGGATCAACGCGTTGAGGTGCTCGCGTCGCCAATGTTCGCTGCGCAGCAGTTCCAGGCTTTTGAGGGTGGCGCAGGCCAGTGCCGGTGGTTGGCTGGTGGTGTAGATATACGGGCGTGCGAATTGGATCAGGCTCTCGATCAAGTCCTCACTGCCGGCCACGAAGGCCCCGGCGGTGCCGAACGCTTTGCCCAAGGTGCCAACCAGCACGGGCACGTCCTCCTGGCTCAAGCCGAAATGCTCGACGATGCCGCCGCCGTTGGCGCCCAGCGGGCCGAAGCCATGGGCGTCATCCACCATTAGCCAGGCACCTTTGGCCTTGATTTCACGGGCCAGCGCGGGCAGGTCGGCGAGGTCGCCGTCCATGCTGAACACACCGTCGGTGACCACCAAGGTATTGCCGGTGGCTTTCTCCAGGCGCTTGGCCAGGCTGCCCGCGTCGTTATGCAGATAGCGGTTGAAACGCGCACCGGACAGCAAACCGGCATCCAGCAAGGACGCGTGGTTAAGCCGGTCTTCCAGTACCGTATCGCCCTGCCCCACCAGCGCCGTGACCGCGCCGAGGTTGGCCATGTAGCCAGTGGTGAACAGCAAGGCACGCGGGCGACCGGTCAAATCAGCCAGGGCTTCTTCCAGCTCATGGTGCGGTGTGGCGTGGCCCACCACCAAGTGCGAAGCGCCACCGCCCACGCCCCAGCGGGACGCACCGGCGCGCCAGGCTTCGATCACTTGCGGGTGATTGGCCAGGCCGAGGTAATCGTTATTGCAGAAGGCCAACAACGGTTGCCCGTCCACCACCACGTGCGGGCCTTGGGGGCTCTGCAGCAAGGGGCGCTGGCGGTAAAGATGGTCGGCACGGCGGGCAGCGAGGCGCGCGGCGAGATCGAAAGACATGCTGGCCTCGATTTAACAGGTTCAACTCAATCCGATGGGGGAGCTGGCTTGCCTGCGATAGCGGTCCTTCTGACACTTCAATACTGAAAGTGCCGCCGCCATCGCAGGCAAGCCAGCTCCCACACTGGAATGCATTCCAAAGGTGGTTACACCACAGCGTTGTAGAACTGCTCGCTGCTCTTTTGCTCCACCAACGCCTGCTCGATCGCCGCCTGATGCACTTCATCGGCATGCTCTTCACGGGCTTCGGGCAGGATGCCCAAGCGTGCGAACAGTTGCATATCCTTGTCCGCCTGGGGGTTGGCGGTGGTCAGCAGTTTGTCGCCGTAGAAGATCGAGTTGGCGCCGGCAAAAAAGGCCAGGGCCTGCATCTGCTCATTCATGGCTTCGCGGCCAGCCGACAGGCGCACGTGGGACTGCGGCATCAGGATGCGCGCCACCGCCAGCATGCGGATGAAATCGAAGGGGTCGATGTCATCGGCGTTTTCCAACGGCGTGCCCGCCACTTTCACCAGCATGTTGATCGGCACCGACTCCGGATGCTCCGGCAGGTTGGCCAACTGGATTAGCAAGTTGGCGCGGTCGTCGAGAGACTCGCCCATGCCAAGGATGCCGCCCGAACAGATCTTCATCCCCGAGTCACGCACGTACGCCAGGGTTTGCAGGCGCTCGCTGTAGGTGCGGGTGGTGATGATCGAGCCGTAGAACTCCGGCGAGGTGTCGAGGTTGTGGTTGTAGTAGTCCAGGCCGGCCTGGGCCAGGGCTTCGGTCTGGTCCTGGTCAAGGCGACCGAGAGTCATGCAGGTTTCCAGGCCCATGGCCTTCACGCCTTTGACCATTTCCAGCACATAGGGCATGTCTTTGGCCGACGGATGTTTCCATGCCGCGCCCATGCAGAAACGCGTCGAGCCGATGGCCTTGGCACGTGCGGCCTCTTCGAGGACCTTCTGCACCTCCATCAGCTTCTCTTTTTCCAGGCCAGTGTTGTAGTGGCCCGACTGCGGACAATATTTGCAATCTTCCGGGCAGGCGCCGGTCTTGATCGACAGCAGCGTCGACACTTGCACGCGGTTGGCGTCGAAATGCGCGCGGTGCACGGTCTGCGCCTGGAACAACAGGTCGTTGAAGGGCTGCACGAACAGGGCTTTGACTTCAGCTAAAGACCAATCGTGACGCAGGGTGGCAGAGGTGCTGGCGCTCATGGGCGATTCCTTGATTATGCTTTGGCAAGCGCTGCGGGAAAGGCAATACCCACAGGCACGACACGGATGCTCGGCATATTTAAGGAAGATTCATGCACTGTCAACCTGAGCACAAACACCAAGTTTACATCTGGTTAAAAAGCATACAGACCTGTTTGATCTGCGATGAGTGCATCGAATCAGACGAGCCCCTGTGCAGCGCCTGCGAAACAGAATTGCCATGGCTGATGGAACAGTGCGAACGCTGCGCACTGCCCTTACCCATGGACGGACTGCTCTGCGGCCAGTGCCAAAAACAGCCACCGGCCTTTCACCAGGTGGTCGCGCCATGGACCTACAGTTTTCCCGTGGACACCCTGATCAGCCGCTTCAAGCATCAGGCGCGTTGGCCGCTGGGGCACTTGATGGCGCGTCTGCTGGGGCAGCACTTGCAGCATCGCTTCGATAACGCCGAACTGGAGCGCCCCGACTGCCTGCTACCGGTGCCCATGGCGCGCAAACGCCTGCGCGAACGCGGCTTTAATCAAGCGTTGATGCTGGCCCGCTGGCTCAATCACGCCCTCGACATTCCCTTTGATGACCACGCGCTCTTACGCCCCCATGAAACCGTGGCGCAGCAAGACCTCGATGCCAAGACCCGCAAACGCAACCTGCTCAACGCCTTCGCACTGGCCCCCGGCATCCAGGTTGCCGGGCAACATCTGGCGCTGGTAGACGACGTCCTCACCACCGGCGCCACGGCCCACAGCCTGGCGCGCTTGTTGATAAACGCCGGCGCGCGCCAGGTGGATGTGTATTGCCTGGCCCGTACGCCCAAACCCGGCAGCTGACTTGACTCCCCTGCGCCAGCGCGGCAACGTCGGCGCATCTCACCCAAGCGTATCTGCCATGTCTGTGCCCAGCCCTCTCAGCCAACACATCATCCGCCGCCCCCAGCGTATTGCCTTGCTGGGACATATCGCCGAGCAGGGCTCCATCACCCGTGCGGCCAAGAGTGCCGGGTTGAGTTACAAGGCCGCCTGGGACGCCATTGATGAACTGAACAACCTGGCGCAAAAACCGCTGGTGCAACGCAGCGTCGGTGGCAAGGGCGGTGGCGGCGCCAAACTGACTCAGGAAGGGGAACGGGTGCTGCGCCTCTATCAGCGCCTGCAACTGCTTCAGGCCGAGATCCTTGGCTCGGACGAAGCGGCCAGCGACTTCAACCTGCTGGGCCGCTTGATGCTGCGCACCAGCGCGCGCAACCAATTGCACGGCCAGGTCAGCGCCATAGAGAGCCATGGCCACAACGACATGATCCGCCTGCAATTGGCCGGCGGCCTGCACCTCGACGCACAGATCACCCACGACAGCACCCTGCGCCTGGAACTGCAGACCGGTGTGGAAGTAGTGGCCCTGATCAAGGCCGGGTGGCTTGAATTACTGGCGGACGAACAAGCTGAAACACTTGGACACAATTGCCTGGAAGGCAGGATCGAGACCATTCTCGCCGCCGAAGACGGCCCCAGCGAGGTGCGTATTGCGCTAGCCAACGGCCAAGTGTTGTGCGCGCTGGCGCCGCCCGTCGCACTCAAGGCCATTAATGCAGCGCAGGGCCAGCCAATCCGCGTGCAGTTTGCACCCAGCCATGTATTGCTTGGCACCCCGGTGTAACGGGCGCGCGTCTTCAAGCTGCAACAATTCGGTCACAAGCGCTGCTTAAGGTGTCTGCAAAAACCTTAAGGAGCCTGTGATGAGCCTATTAGAAGAAAACCATGCCACCGACCTTGAACAGATGGTGGGCCTGACCCGCCGTCGCTTTATCGGCGCAGGCGCCCTGTGCGGCGCCGCGATGTTTCTCGGCGGCAACCTGCTGAGCCGCAGCGCCCTGGCCGTGAATGCCGCTACCGCCAGCCCGTTGCTGGGGTTCACCAGCATCGCCGCCGCCACCAGCGACACCATCACCCTGCCACCGGGCTACAGTGCTTCGGTGTTGATCAGTTGGGGCCAGCCCCTGCACAACAACGCCCCGGCTTTCGACCCGTCCGGCCATGGCACCGCCAAGGCTCAGGAACAACAGTTCGGCGACAACAACGACGGCATGAGCCTGTTTCCATTCCCCGGCGACGACAACCGCGCGCTGATGGCGATCAACAACGAATACACCAACTATCGCTACCTCTACGCCCACGGCGGCGCGCCACAATCTACCGAAGACGTGCGCAAGGCCCTGGCCAGCGAAGGCGTGTCGGTGATCGAAGTGCGCCGCAAGGGCGACACCTGGCAGTTCGTCCAGGATTCGCGCTACAACCGGCGCATCCACGGCAATTCACCGATTCGTTTGAGTGGCCCTGCCGCCGGCCATGACTGGCTGAAAACCGGCGCCGACAAGAGCGGCAAAAAAGTCCTCGGCACGTTCCAGAACTGCGCCAACGGCAAGACGCCGTGGGGCACCTACCTGACCTGCGAAGAAAACTTCACCGACTGCTTCGGCAGCAGCAACCCGCAGCAAACCTTCGACGCAGGGCAGAAGCGCTACGGCGTGGTGGCCGCCAGCAAAGACATCAACTGGCATCAGCACGACCCGCGCTTTGACATGGCCAAGAACCCCAACGAACTCAATCGCCATGGTTGGGTGGTGGAAATCGACCCGTTCGATCCGCAATCCACCCCAGTCAAACGCACGGCCCTGGGGCGCTTCAAACACGAAAACGCGGCCCTCGCCGAAACCCGTGACGGTCGCGCCGTGGTGTACATGGGCGACGATGAACGCGGTGAATTCATCTACAAGTTCATCAGCCGCGATCAGATCAACCACAACAACCCTAAGGCCAACAAAGACCTGCTCGACCACGGCACCTTGTACGTGGCGATCTTCGACGCGGGCGACGGTGATGCCGACCACCCCAAGGGCAAAGGCCAGTGGGTTGAACTCACCCATGGCAAAAACGGCATCGACGCCAGCAGCGGTTTCGCCAACCAGGCCGAGGTGCTGATTCATGCGCGCCTGGCCGCCAGCGTGGTGAAAGCCACACGCATGGACCGCCCGGAATGGATCGTGGTCAGCCCCACCGACGGCCAGGTCTATTGCACCCTGACCAACAACGCCAAGCGCGGCGAAGAGGGCCAGCCGGTAGGCGGCCCCAACCCACGGGAGAAGAACGTCTACGGCCAGATCCTGCGCTGGAAAGCCGACGCCGATAACCACGGTGCCACGGACTTCACCTGGGACCTGTTCGTGGTGGCCGGCAACCCCGGCGTGCATGCCGGCAACCCCAAGGGCGGCTCGTCCAACATCAACCCGCAAAACATGTTCAACAGCCCCGACGGCCTGGGCTTCGACAAAGCCGGGCGCCTGTGGATCCTGACCGATGGCGACTACAGCAACGCCGGCGACTTTGCGGGCATGGGCAATAACCAGATGCTGTGCGCCGACCCGAGCACTGGAGAAATCCGTCGCTTCATGGTGGGGCCGGTGGCGTGTGAAGTGACGGGGATCAGCTTTTCGCCGGACCAGAAAACATTGTTCGTGGGCATTCAGCACCCAGGGGAAACCGGTGGCTCGACCTGGCCGGAACACCTGCCCAATGGCAAACCGCGGTCGTCGGTGATGGCGATTCGGCGGGATGATGGCGGGATCGTAGGCGCCTGATAGACCGCTATCGCAGGCAAGCCAGCTCCCACATCTCGATGTGTAAATACATGCCAGTGTGGGAGCTGGCTTGCCTGCGAAGGCGTCCGCACAGCCACCGCCTATCTATGCTGTTACCATACCCGGCCGGACGCGGCGCCCTGCTGCGCGCAGGAGTTCGCATGGCCCACCCGTTTGAAACACTCACCCCAGACCTGGTGCTCGACGCCGTCGAAAGCATCGGTTTCCTCAGCGACGCGCGGGTTCTGGCGCTCAACAGCTACGAAAACCGCGTGTACCAAGTGGGCATCGAAGACGCCGAACCGCTGATCGCCAAGTTCTATCGCCCCCAGCGCTGGACCAACGAGGCGATCCTGGAAGAACACCGCTTCACCTTCGAACTGGCCGAGTGCGATGTACCGGTGGTCGCCCCATTGATCCACAACGGCGAGAGCCTGTTCGAACACGCAGGTTTCCGCTTCACCCTGTTTCCGCGCCGTGGCGGCCGTGCGCCGGAGCCGGGCAACCTCGATCAGCTTTACCGGCTCGGGCAACTGCTGGGGCGTTTGCACGCGGTGGGCTCCACCCGCCCGTTCGAACACCGCGAAGCCCTGGGGGTGAAGAATTTCGGTCACGACTCCCTCACCACCTTGCTTGAAGGCAACTTCATTCCCAAAAGCCTGTTGCCGGCCTACGAGTCCGTGGCCCGCGACCTGCTCAAGCGTGTGGAAGAGGTTTACAAGGCCACGCCGCACAAGAACATCCGCATGCACGGTGACTGCCATCCCGGCAACATGATGTGCCGCGACGAGATGTTCCATATCGTCGACCTGGATGACTGCCGCA
Organism: Pseudomonas sp. NBRC 111138; assembly: GCF_001320835.1. Classification (NCBI taxonomy): domain Bacteria; kingdom Pseudomonadati; phylum Pseudomonadota; class Gammaproteobacteria; order Pseudomonadales; family Pseudomonadaceae; genus Pseudomonas; species Pseudomonas sp. NBRC 111138. The sequence continues at coordinate 80,771 of NZ_BCBO01000097.1, forward strand.
TGGGCCCGGCGGTGCAAGACCTGTGGATGATGCTGGCTGGCGACCGCCAGGAATGCCTCGGCCAGCTCTCGGAACTGATGGACGGCTATCAGGAATTCCACGACTTCGACCCGCGCGAACTGGCGCTGATCGAGCCGCTGCGCGCCCTGCGCCTGATGCACTACAGTGCCTGGCTCGCACGACGCTGGGACGACCCGGCGTTTCCCCATAGCTTTCCGTGGTTTGGCAGCGAGCGGTATTGGGGCGACCAGGTGCTGGCGTTGCGTGAACAACTGTCGGCGCTCAATGAAGAACCGCTAAAACTCTTCTGAACGCGTTCCATCATCGCGCCCACGCTCTGCGTGGGCGCGCATCCTGTGACGCTCCGCGTCACGATTTAAGAGCAGACGCAGAGCGTCCAAGGCGGCGTTACCACGCAGAGCGTGGGAACGAGCGTTGTTTGACAAATATCCTTACAATTGCGCTTTGTTAGCTGCCTGAGCAAGGATTCTGCAATGCAAGCCGCCAACCCCCGCAAGGGGTACATCCTGGGCCTGAGCGCCTATGTCATCTGGGGTCTATTCCCGCTCTACTTCAAAGCCATCGCCAGCGTGCCCGCCGCCGAGATCATTGTGCACCGCGTATTGTGGTCGGCACTGTTCGGTGGGCTGTTGCTGATGGTGTGGAAACATCCCGGCTGGTTTCGCGAACTGCGCGACAACCCCAAGCGCCTGGCGATCCTGGCCCTCAGCGGTTCGTTGATCGCCGCTAACTGGCTGACCTATGTGTGGTCGGTGAACACCGGGCGCATGCTCGAAGCGAGCCTGGGTTACTACATCAATCCGCTGGTGAATGTGCTGCTGGGCATGCTGATCCTCGGCGAGCGACTGCGCCGTTTGCAATGGGTGGCGGTGGGGTTGGCAGCGGTAGGTGTGGCGCAGCAGGTGTGGCAAGTCGGTAGCCTGCCGTGGGTGTCGCTGGCGCTGGCGCTGACGTTCGGCTTCTACGGTTTGATCCGCAAGCAGGCGCCGGTCAAAGCGCTGCCAGGCCTGGTGGTGGAAACCTGGATGCTGGTACCCATTGCCGTCGCCTGGTTGCTGTTCAACCCGACCGCCCACAGCGCGCAACTGGCGTTCTGGAGCACCTCCGAAGCCTGGTGGCTGGTGGCCGCAGGCCCTGTGACGCTGATTCCCCTGGTGTGCTTCAACGCCGCTGCACGGCACTTGCCCTACACCGCCCTGGGCTTTTTGCAGTATGTGGCGCCGACGCTAGTGTTGCTCGAAGCCGTGCTGTTGTTCGGTGAACACCTGGCGCCGAGCACCCTGATCGCCTTCGCCTTCATCTGGGCCGGGTTGGTGGTGTACAGCCTGGATGCCTGGCTGACCGTGCGCAAACGCTGATCAAATAACGTACAAACCTCTGCAAGCCACGGCTTTCGTGGCTTGCAGCGTTCCACCCAAAGGTTATCCACAACCTGATCCCCGCCATTTGTGCACAAGCCCTTGAAACTGCTCGTTTTTTGCTCAACTTGCGCAGAAGGCCGGCGGGCGTGGCCTGGCGTCGGGTCTCTACAGGTTATCCACAGGCCCATGCAAGATTTCCCTGCATAACCTTGTGGATCGTTATTCCTCCTGACGCAACTCCACCATCAAATCATCGGCCAAGGTTTCCAAAACCTCTTGCAGGGTTTCCAGCGACAGCGTGGCCGGCACTTGCAACAACGCCTCGGCATTGAACAGCGGATCACCGCTCATGGGCGCCGGGCGCACATCGGTGCTCAGGCGTTCCAGGTTGACGCCCTGCTGGCTCAGCAGCGCGGTGATCTCACGCACGATGCCCGAGCGGTCATTGCCCACCAGGGTCATCAGGATCGGCTTGGACGCCGATGCCTGCCCGCTGCTGCCCTCACCCACCAACACGCGAATGCCATGGGTGGATAAATCCTCCAATGCCCCCACCAATGCCTGTCGCTGCTCGCTCGGCACGCTCACCCGCAGGATCCCGGCAAACTGCCCGGCCATGTGCGCCATGCGGCTTTCCAGCCAGTTACCACCATGACTGGCAATGTTCTGCGCGATGCGTTCAACCAGGCCGGGTTTGTCGGCGGCGATAATAGTGAGTACAAGATGGTCCATGGCGCAGTCCCTCGGTTGGTTGATCCTCGATTATAGACATGCCGCGTATATCCAGAAGGTACGCGTGATCGTTAACGTCCATCCCAGGCAAGCCAGCTCTCACAGACAAATCGTGTACCATTTTGATATTTATCTGGAACAATCCAATAGTTTTTTGAGAACATCCTGTTCTCCGCTGTGACCGTACGACCAAAGTGGGTCGCTAAACGACGTATTTAGTCTAATTTTCACAACCGCAAGTCATCATGTAGTATGCCCAACCGTGCACTACATAATGAAAATCTGAAAAAGCGCATAAGCTCCGCAGAGTGAGGCAAGCAATGACTGAACACGTTCAAGTCGGTGGCCTGCAGGTCGCCAAAGTCCTGTTCGACTTCGTGAACAACGAAGCCATTCCCGGTACCGGCATCACTGCCGACCAGTTCTGGGCCGGTGCCAACAAGGTCATCCATGACCTGGCCCCGAAGAACAAAGCCCTACTCGCCAAACGCGACGACTTCCAGGCGCGGATCGATACCTGGCACCAGACCCACGCCGGCCAGGCCCATGACCCGGTGGCCTACAAAGCCTTCCTGCAAGACATCGGCTACCTGTTGCCAGAAGCCGCAGACTTTGAGGCCTCGACCCAAAACGTCGATGATGAGATCGCACGCATGGCCGGCCCACAGCTGGTCGTGCCGGTGATGAACGCCCGCTTCGCCCTCAATGCCTCGAATGCGCGCTGGGGCTCGCTGTACGACGCGCTCTATGGCACCGACGCCATCAGCGAAGCCAACGGCGCCGAGAAAGGCAAGGGCTATAACAAAGTGCGTGGCGACAAGGTCATTGCCTTCGCCCGCGCTTTCCTCGACGAGGCCGCACCGCTCAGCGCCGGCAGCCATGTCGATTCCACCGGCTACAAAATCGTCGATGGCAAGCTGATCGTCAGCCTCAAAGGCGGCAGCAACAGCGGCCTGCGTGACGATGCCCAGTTGATCGGTTTCCAGGGCCCTGCGGCCGAGCCGATTGCGATCCTGCTCAAGCACAATGGCCTGCACTTCGAAATCCAGATCGACGCCAGCACCCCAGTCGGCCAAACCGACGCCGCAGGCGTCAAAGACGTGCTGATGGAAGCCGCGCTGACCACCATCATGGACTGCGAAGACTCCGTCGCCGCCGTCGACGCCGATGACAAAGTGGTGATCTACCGCAACTGGCTCGGCCTGATGAAGGGCGACCTGGCCGAAGAAGTGGCCAAGGGCGGCCAGACCTTCACCCGCACCATGAACCCTGACCGCGTCTACACCGGCGTGGATGGCAGCGACGTGACCCTGCACGGCCGTTCGCTGTTGTTCGTGCGCAACGTTGGCCACTTGATGACCATCGACGCGATCCTCGATAAAGACGGCAACGAAGTACCCGAAGGCATCCTCGACGGCCTGATCACCAGCCTGGCGGCGATCCACAGCCTCAACGGCAACAACACCCGCAAGAACAGCCGCACCGGTTCCGTATACATCGTGAAACCGAAGATGCACGGCCCGGAAGAAGCCGCGTTCACCAACGAACTGTTCGGTCGCATCGAAGAGGTGCTGAACCTGGCGCGCAACACCCTCAAGGTCGGGATCATGGACGAGGAGCGCCGCACCACGGTCAACCTCAAGGCCTGCATCAAGGCGGCCAGTGAGCGCGTGGTGTTTATCAACACCGGTTTCCTCGACCGCACTGGCGATGAAATCCACACCTCCATGGAAGCCGGCGCGATGGTGCGCAAGGCGGCCATGAAGGCAGAAAAGTGGATCGGCGCCTATGAGAACTGGAACGTCGATATCGGCCTGAGCACCGGCCTGCAAGGTCGTGCACAGATCGGTAAAGGCATGTGGGCCATGCCCGACCTGATGGCGGCGATGCTCGAGCAGAAAATCGCCCACCCGTTGGCCGGTGCCAACACCGCCTGGGTACCGTCGCCGACCGCCGCAGCCCTGCATGCGTTGCACTACCACAAGGTTGATGTGTTCGCCCGCCAGGCCGAGCTGGCCAAGCGCGAGCGCGCTTCGGTGGACGATATCCTCACCATTCCTCTGGCCAGCAACACCGATTGGTCCGAGGAAGAAATCCGCAACGAACTGGACAATAACGCCCAGGGCATCCTCGGCTATGTGGTGCGTTGGATCGACCAGGGTGTGGGCTGCTCCAAGGTGCCGGACATCAACGATGTCGGCCTGATGGAAGACCGCGCCACCCTGCGTATTTCCAGCCAGCACATCGCCAACTGGCTGCGCCACGGCATTGTCAACGAAGACCAGGTGATGGAAAGCCTCAAGCGCATGGCGCCCGTGGTAGACCGCCAGAATGCCGGGGATGCGTTGTACCGCCCACTGGCTCCGGACTTCGACAGCAACATCGCGTTCCAGGCAGCGGTGGAGTTGGTGATTGAAGGGACCAAGCAGCCTAATGGCTATACCGAGCCGGTGTTGCACCGCAGGCGTCGGGAGTTCAAGGCCAAGAACGGCCTGTAATGGAAAAAGCCCTGATCGAAAGATCAGGGCTTTTTTATCAGTGTCAGTTAGACCGCGTTGCCTGAATCGCAGGCAAGCCAGCTCCCACAGGGGAATGCATTTCAAATGTGGGAGCCGGGCTTGCTCGCGAAGAGGCCATCACACTCACCACAAGAATCAGGAAACCATCCCCAACTCCCGCTTCACCAACTTCGCCAACTTCACGCTATCAATCGGCTTGAGCAAGAAATCCACCACGCTCAAATGCATCGCATCAATCACATCCGGCGCTTCCGCGTCTCCAGACATGATGATGATCGGCAACGCCGCACGGGTGGACTCACGCACCTGGCGGATCAATTCCAGGCCATTGCTGGGCGCCATGCGCAGGTCGGTGATCAGCAAACCGATGGAACTGCTCGTCTTCAACAAATCCCACGCAGCCTCGCCACTTTCGGCAGTCATGCAGCGAATACCATCGAGCCCAAGGATTTCCGCCAGCAATTCACGCGCGTCCTTGTCGTCGTCCACGATCAAAACGCGTTGGGGGGGTAAATCGGGCTCCAGCATCACGGCGCTCAGCGCCTCGCGCTCGGCATCACTCAAAATATCGTGGTCGGACATACGTTTCTCAGCAGTTCTCATCAATCTCCCAGCACACTCGTCAGACATCTGCGGAAGGGCGAACAATGTGCACTTCGTCGGAAAGTTTGCCTAGTGGGCTTTCTACGGGTTTTGGACGATTGTCATGTAAGGTTTTTCCCTAGTTTTGCGCGGTACTCCTCGACCTAGACTTACGTCCAATGGGCACCCACTGCGCAGGAGTCGACCATGCAGCACGATAACGACAAAAACACTGCGGTCACTGTTATGAGTAAAGCTGATGCATTCGCACAGGCGGGTAAAACCGCTGTGTTGCAGAACATCCACGGCACCCTGCAATTCCTGCAACGCTTCCCGCCGTTCAACCAGATGGAACAGGCGCACCTGGCTTTCCTGGTGGAACAGTGCCAACTGCGTTTCTACGGCCTCGGCGACAGCATCCTCAAACCGTCGGGCGGCCCGGTCGAGCACTTTTATATCGTCAAGCAGGGCCGGGTCGTGGGTGAGCGCCCAGACTCGGCGGACACCACCTTTGAAATCGCCACCGGCGAATGCTTCCCCCTTGCCGCCCTGCTGGGTGAGCGCGCGACCCGTACAGAACACAAAGCCGCTGAAGACACCTTCTGCCTGCAATTGAACAAACCGGCCTTTATCAAACTGTTCGCGCTGTCCAGCCCGTTTCGTGATTTCGCCTTGCGCGGGGTCAGCAGCCTGCTCGACCAGGTCAACCAGCAGGTACAGCAAAAAGCCGTGGAAACCCTCGGCACCCAATACTCCTTGAATACCCGCCTGGGTGAATTGGCCATGCGCCACCCGGTCACCTGCAGCCCGCACACACCGTTGCGCGAAGCGGTGACCTTGATGCACGAACAGCAGGTCGGCAGCATTGTGATCGTCAACGAACACAAGGCACCCCTGGGCATCTTCACCCTGCGCGATCTGCGCCAGGTGGTCGCCGATGGCGCCAGCGACTTCAGCCAGAGCATTGCCGGGCACATGACCCAGGCGCCGTTTTACTTGAGCCCGGAGCACAGCGCTTTCGACGCAGCCATCGCCATGACCGAGCGACATATCGCCCATGTGTGCCTGGTGCAAGACCAGCGCCTGTGTGGCGTGGTCTCCGAGCGTGACTTGTTTTCCTTGCAGCGTGTGGACCTGGTGCACCTGGCCCGCACCATCCGCAACGCGCCCCGGGTGGAAAACCTGGTGGCGATTCGCGGTGAAATCGGCCAGTTGGTGGAGCGCATGCTCGCCCATGGCGCCTCATCCACCCAGATCACCCACATCATTACGCTGCTCAACGACCACACCGTGTGCCGGGTGATCGAGCTGACCCTCGCGGAAAAAGGCGACCCCGGCGTGCCCTTCAGTTGGCTGTGTTTTGGCAGCGAAGGCCGCCGCGAACAAACGCTGTACACCGACCAGGACAACGGCATCCTGTTCGAGGCCAAGGACGCCGTCGAAGCCGCCGAAAGGCGTGAGCGCTTGCTACCGCTGGCGCAGCACATCAACCAAAGCCTGGCGCTGTGCGGCTTCAGCCTGTGCAAGGGCAATATCATGGCCGGCAACCCCGAGCTGTGCTTGTCCCGCGTGGAGTGGGCGCGGCGCTTCGGCGCGTTCATTCGTGAAGCGACGCCGGAAAACCTGCTGGGCTCAAGCATCTATTTTGACTTGCGCGTGGTATGGGGCGACGAGCGCGGGTGCGAGCAACTGCGTCAGGGCATTCTCGATCAGGTGGCGGATAACCGCTTGTTCCAACGGATGCTAGCCGAAAATGCACTACTGCGACGCCCGCCGGTGGGGCGTTTCCGCGAGTTCGTGCTGACCCGCAAACATGGCGAAAAGGCCACCCTCGACCTCAAGGTGCAGGGCCTTACACCTTTTGTAGATGGCGCGCGCCTGTTAGCCCTGGCCAATGGCATCCACGCCAACAACACCCTGGAACGCCTGCGCCAGTTGGTGGACAAGGCCGTGATCGAACCCCTGGATGGCGCCGCCTATGAAGAGGCCTACCACTTTATCCAGCAGACCCGCATGCAGCAGCACCAATTGCAGACCCGCGAGAACCTGCCCTATTCCAACCGCGTCGACCCCGACAGCCTCAACCACCTGGACCGGCGCATCCTGCGTGAGTCCCTGCGCCAGGCCCAACGCCTGCAAAGCAGCCTGAGCTTGCGGTATCAGCTATGAGTTTGTTTGGCTGGCTGCGCGCGAAAAAGCCCGGGCTCAACGCTGCGCAACAGCAGCGCCTGGAGCATTTACCCAAGCCCGCCGAACTGGGCAACGGCCCATTGCGCAGCCAGCGCTGGGTAGTGGTGGACCTGGAAACCAGCGGCCTGAACCTTCACCGCGACCAGGTGCTGTCCATCGGCGCCGTGGTCATCGAAGACGGTGCGGTGGATTTCTCCCAACTGTTCGAACGCACCCTGCAGCGCACCGACACCAAGCTCAGCCCCAGTGTGCTGATCCACGGGCTGGGGCCCAGTGCAATCGCCGCTGGCAGCGACCCGACCGAGGCGTTGCTGGATTTCATGGCGTTCGTGGGCGATAGTCCGCTGCTGGCCTTCCATGCGCCGTTTGATCAACACATGCTGTGCCGGGCGCTCAAGGACAGCCTGGGTTATCGCCTGGCCCATCCGTTCATGGATGTAGCAGACCTGGCCCCGCTGTTATGCCCAGAGGCGCATATCCGCGAAGCCGGGCTGGACGACTGGCTCAACCACTTCAGGCTACAGGCCGGCGAACGCCACCATGCCAGCGCCGATGCACTGGCGACGGCGGAGCTGATGTTGATCCTGTTCAGCCGGGCGCGGCAGCAACAGATCGATACGCCCCAGGCGCTGTATGAGCGTTTGGCCCAATGGAAACGACGCAAGCAGTCCCCTTCCCTTTAACGCTTCGCGCCCGACGCGGAGCATCGCGGGATGCATTCCTACGCAGAGCGCGGGAACGATCACCCGACAGACGCCAATTGCGCCCACCCTACGCCTCTGACACAATCGCGAATAATTCTCGTTAGTTTAAACCTTATTCGGTGATGCCTTGTCGTCGGTCCATACCCCACGCAGTGAGCTTGTTGGTGCGTTGTATCGCGACCACCGTGGCTGGCTGTTGGCGTGGCTGCGACGTAATGTGGCGTGCCCAAGCCGTGCCGAAGACCTGAGCCAGGACACCTTCATGCGCCTGCTGGGCCGTGATGAGTTGCGCGAGCCCCGCGAACCGCGGGCGTTCCTGGTGGCCATCGCCAAGGGTTTGCTGTTCGACTATTTCCGTCGTGCGGCCCTGGAACAGGCCTACCTCACCGAATTGATGCTGATCCCGGAAAACGAACAGCCTTCGCCGGAAGCCCAGCAACTGATCCTCGAAGACCTCAAGGCCATCGACCGCCTGCTCGGCAAGTTGTCGAGCAAGGCCCGCGCCGCGTTCCTCTATAACCGCCTCGACGGCCTGGGCCATGCCGAAATCGCCCAGCGCCTTGGCGTGTCGGTGCCCCGCGTGCGCCAATATCTGGCCCAGGGCATTCGCCAGTGCTACGTCGCACTGTATGGCGAGCCGTCGTGACTGCCATCGGCTCCAAACCGGTGTCGTCGCGCGTGCTGGATGCCGCGATTGCCTGGCAACTGTCCCTCGACTCGGGCGACGGCAGCGCGGTGGAACAGGAAGAGTTCAGCAAGTGGCTGGCCAGCGATGAGGAACACGCTCGCGCCTGGCGCCAGTTGGGCATGCTCGACCAGCGTTTCAGTGTGGCCTCGGGCCCGGCTCGGGCGGCGCTGCTGCAGTCGCGCCACGGCATTCGCCAGCGCGTGCGCAAGCTGGGCCGGGGCCTGGCCAGTATCGTGCTGGTGTGCGGCCTGGCGCTGTTTGCCGGTGAGCGTTACGTACCTATTCACTATTGGCTGGCCGACCAGCGCACCGCCACCGGTGAACAGCGCACGCTGAAGCTGGCGGACGGCACGCGGATCAACCTCAACACCCACAGCGCCATTGATGTGCGCTTCGACGAAACACGCCGCTTGATCGTGTTGCAGGCAGGCGAAATTCTCGTCGAAACCGGCCACGACGATTCGCGCCCTTTCTACGTGCAAACCCGCGACGGCAGCCTGCGGGCGCTGGGTACCCGGTTTATCGTCAAGCGCGAAGACGACGCTACGCGCCTGAGTGTGTTGCAGTCTGCCGTGGCCGCCCAGCCCGAGGCGCTGCACCAGGAACAAGTGTTCAAGGCGGGCCAGCAAGTGCTGATGCGCGGCGACGGGCTCGGGCCACTGTTGGCCGTCACCCCCGCCACCGATGCCTGGACCCGCGGCATGCTGGTAGTGGACAACGCTCGGCTGGGGGATGTGATCGAGGAATTGGCGCGCTATCGCACCGGCTACCTGGGGGTGGATAAGAACGTGGCCGACCTGCGCATCACCGGCAGTTTCCCGCTGCGCGACACCACGTTGGCATTGAATGCGCTGTTGCCGACTTTGCCGGTGCAGATCGAGCAGCACACGCCGTGGTGGGTGACCGTCAAGGGTAAGCCTTAGGCTTGATCGTTCCCACGCTCCGCGTGGTAATGCAGCCCGGACGTTCTGCGTCCCAGGCCGTGACGCAGAGCGTCACACGAGGCGTTCCCACGCGGAGCTTGGGAACGATCACAGCACACCGCAAAAAATATTTTCACCCGGCCCTATCACTTTTCGATTCTCGCTCGGCACCTAGGCAATTGAGAAATATTTCCATTCAGGAGCCGCCCGTATGTCCCGCACGCTAGACACCTTGTTGCGCCCCAGCCTGTTAGCCATGGCGATCGCCCTCAGCGCCCCGCTCGCCAGCACCCCGCTGATCGCCGCCGAACAAGCCTCCAGCGTGCGCGCCTATAACCTGCCGGCTGCGCCCCTGGCCACCACCCTGAACCAGATCGCCAGCCAGGCCGGCCTGGCGCTGACCCTCAACCCTGCACTCGCCGCCGGCAAGACCTCGGCGCCGGTCCAAGGCCAGTTCGATGCGCAGGGCGCGTTGCGTGAGGCGCTGCGCGGTACTGGCTTGCAGTTGGAGCAGAGCAGTGTGGGCACTTACACCCTGATGCCGGTTCCGGAGGGCGTCGTTGCCTTGCCGACCACCAACATCACCGGCCAAGGCAGCTATGAAAGCGCTTGGGGGCCGGTGGAGGGATATGTAGCAAAGCGTACCGCCGCCGGCACCAAAACCGATACCGCGCTGGTCGAGGCACCACGCTCGATCTCGGTAGCCACCCGCGAGCAAATGCAGGACCGTAACGTGCAGAACCTCGACGATGCGGTCAAATACATGCCCGGTATCGTGTCTGCCAGCTACGGCAGCGACACCCGTTACGACTGGATGCGCGTACGCGGCTTCGAGCCGACGCAATTCCTTGATGGCCTGCCACTGCCCCGTGGCGTGTACGCCAACCCGAAAGCCGAAACCTGGAACCTCGACCGCCTCGCCCTGCTGCGCGGTCCGGCCTCGTCAGTCTATGGCCAGACCCCTCCGGGCGGCCTGCTGGATATGGTCAGCCGCCGCCCCAGCGCTGAATCGAGCCACGCCATCCAGATGCAATACGGCAGTGACAACTACCGCCAGATCAATTTCGAAAGCACTGGCAAGATCGATGATGAGGGCCAGTTTCTCTACAGCGTTGGCGGCGTGGTACGCGATGCCGGTACCCAGGTCGATCACATCGACAACAAGCGGTACAACATCGCACCGAGCTTGACCTGGAATATCGACACCGATACCAAGCTGACCTTGCTGTCACAGTTCACCCGTGACGATACCGGCACCACCAGCCAGTTCCTGCCGATCCAGGGCACCAAAATCAAATCACCGCTAGGCGAGGTTTCCCACCACAAGAACCTCGGCGACCCGGACTACGACTTCTACGACCGCACCTACTACGCATTGGGCTACGCGTTCGAGCACCGCTTCAACGATACCTGGCAATTCAAGCAGAACCTGCGCTACACCAAATCCGAATTGGCGTTCCAGCAACTGACGGTAGGCTCGTTTGCCTTCTCCCCCGCCGATGCCAATGGCGACATCAGCCGCTCTTCGACCAATGTGGACGAGGACATCAGCCAGTTCGCGGTGGACAACAACTTCCAGGCTGACTTCGCCACTGGCGACATCTCCCACACCGTGCTGCTGGGCCTGGATCATCAACGCACCGACACCTCGTACCTGGCGATTTTCGGCGACGGTGGCACCACGAACATCTTTAACCCGGTCTATGGCCAGCCGATCGTGCGCCCGGCGCGCTCCACCGCGTTCTACGATTACAACCAGAAAACCGTGCAGACCGGCCTTTACGTGCAGGACCAGATGGCCCTGGACAACTGGCGCCTGACTCTTGGTGGTCGTGAAGACTGGGTGCACCAGGGCACCACCTACTTCAACAAGAACGACGCGACCAATACCGACCGCAGCAAGAATTTCAGTGGCAATGCGGCGCTGAGCTATGTGTTCGACTCGGGCTTCGTCCCCTACCTTTCGTACGCCGAGTCGTTCCAGCCTGCGAGCAACGCCAGCGTCGACCCCCTCCAGTCGTTCAAGCCGACGGAAGGCAAGCAGTGGGAGTTGGGGATCAAATACCAGCCACCCGGCTCCAACACCCTGCTGAGTGCAGCGGTCTACGACCTGACCCAGAAGAACGTGCAAGTCACCAGCTTCCAGTCCGGTGGTGCCTCCGTGACCGACCAGACCGGAGAAGTAAAGGTCAAGGGACTGGAGCTGGAAGCCGTGTCTGATGTGACCGAAAACCTCAAGGTCATCGCGGCCTACACCCTGGCCAAGTCTGAGGTGCAAAAAGGTCAGTACAAAGGCAACCGCCTGCAACTGATGCCTAACCAACAAGCGTCCTTGTGGACCGACTACACCTGGCACACCGGTGCCCTCGACGGTTTCGGTATCGGCTTCGGCGCACGCTACACCGGCAATACCTATGGCGACCAAGCCAATACCTGGGCCGGCAAGGCCAACGCCTACACCGTGTTCGACGGCTCCGTGCATTACGACCTCGGCCGCCTGGACAACAGCCTCAAGGGCGCGTCGGTGAAAGTGAACGCGACCAACCTGTTCAACAAAGACTACATTTCCACCTGTGATGGCTCCTATTGCTACTTCGGCGACCAACGCAGCGTCGTCGCCAGCGCCACCTACCAGTGGTAATCAGCTGAGCTAACCACCAGGCCGCCCAACAAGGCGGCTTTGGTGCATCTGAAGGCTAGACAATGAAAAGCAAAACCATCCGCCGCTGGTCCTTCATCCACACCTGGACCAGCCTGATCTGCACCGTATTCCTGCTGCTGCTCGCCCTCACCGGCCTGCCGTTGGTGTTTCACCACGAGATCGACCACCTGCTGGGCAATGAGCCCGAACTGGCGCAGATGCCTGCCGATACGCCCCGGCTCAACCTTGAGCAGCTTGTGGCCAAAGCCCAGGCCCATCGCCCCGGCGAGGCCATGCAGTACCTTGCCTGGGACGAAGACGACAATAACGGCGTGATCGCGATCATGGCGGCCACAGCCAGTACTGAGCCGAACTCGTCGCACACCTTCATGCTCGATGCCCGCACTGGCGAAACCGTCGAAATGCCGTCTGCCAATGGGGGCTTCACTCTGTTCCTGCTGCGCCTGCATGTGGATATGTTTGCCGGACTGCCGGGCAAGTTATTGCTGGCGTTCATGGGCCTTCTGTTTGTGCTGGCGATTATCTCGGGCACGGTGTTGTACCTGCCATTCATGCGTCGCTTGAAGTTCGCCACCGTGCGCCAGGACAAGTCCACCCGTTTGCGCTGGCTCGACCTGCACAACCTGATCGGCGTGGTCACTTTGACCTGGGCGCTGGTAGTGGGGGTAACCGGCGTGATCAGCGCCTGCGCCGACTTGATCATCGCGGCGTGGCGCGAGGACAGCCTCAGCGCCATGATCGAACCCTACAAGAACGCCCCGCCGCTGACCCAACGCGCGCCCGCCACGGAGCTGTTGAGCATTGCGGCCAAGGCCGCGCCCGGTATGGAACCGGACTTTATCGCCTTCCCCGGCACGCGTTTTTCCAGCGAACATCACTACGCCGTGTTCATGAAGGGCAGCACCCACCTGACCTCCCATTTGCTGACACCGGTGCTGATCGACGCCAGCACCCTGGCCGTCACCGCCATCGCCGAACGGCCGTGGTACATGGATGCCATGGGCATGTCCCAACCCCTGCATTTCGGTGATTACGGCGGCATGCCGATGAAGATTTTGTGGGCGGTGCTGGATGTGCTGACCATCATCGTGCTGGTGAGCGGCATTTACTTATGGATCGTACGGCGCAAGGCGGCCAAGGTATGAAGCCGCGGCAGTCGAATGTCTGGAAGGTCTTTGCCATACCGCTGGGGATTGGCCTGCTCAGTGCCGCCGGGTTGTTTGCGGCGTTGCTGGGCGATGGGTGGTGGGATTCGTTGAGTTGGATCGGGCTGGGCATACCCGCGGCCATTGCCGTCTACAAACTACTGTAGGAGCGAGCTTGCTCGCGAAAAACCTGAGAGCACCGCGTTAAACCAGGCGAGCTGCGTTATCGTTGGCGTTATTCGCGAGCAAGCTCGCTCCTACAGAGGAATGCCCATGTCCGCCCCCAGCATGACCTTGTTCCACAACCCCGCTTCGCCCTTCGTGCGTAAAGTGCGCGTGCTGCTGATCGAGACCGGCCAGCAGGATCGTGTGGCCCTGCACGCGTGCCTGCCCACGCCGGTCAACCCGGATGCCGAAGTGCTGCAAGGCAACCCCGTGGGCAAGATCCCGGCCCTGCGCCTGGCCGACGGTTCGGTATTGCACGACAGCCGGGTGATTCTCGATTACCTCGACCACCAGCATGTCGGCAACCCGCTGATCCCCCGCGCCGGCTCGGCCCGCTGGCGGCGCCTGACCCTGGCCTCGATGGCTGACGGCATCATGGATGCCGCCGTGCTGGTACGTTACGAGACCGCCATGCGTCCGGTGGAGAAACACTGGGACCAATGGTTGGACGAACAGCGCAACAAGATCCGCCGCGCCCTCGCCGAACTGGAGCGGGACGCCATTGCCGAACTGGCCAGCCACTTCGACATCGCCGCCATCAGCGTGGCCTGTGCCCTGGGCTACATAGACTTTCGCCACCCGGATCTGCAATGGCGCATAGATAACCCCAAGCTCGCCGCCTGGTACGCCGAAGTCAGCCAGCGGTCTTCGATGCACCAGACCCAACCCCCGGTTTGACCAGCCCCCTGTAGGAGCGAGCTTGTTGTGGCGAGGGAGCTTGCTCCCGCTCGACAGCGCAGCTGGAGCCGGCTTTATCAGGGGCGCTTCGCACCCCAGCGCAAGCAAGCTTGCTCGCCACAACAAGCTCGCTCCTACAGTGAAAGGTGGCGTTGGTGAGGAAGTCGACCATCCTCGCTTTCATCTGCTGATCTTCGCGCAATCCGATCATTGCCCTTGCTCCACCTTGCGTTTACCCACCCCGTACCAATCCAGCTTGCGCGTCAGCACCATCACCGTGCCCAGCAGGCCAAACAGCAACAACGAGCCCATCAACAGCGCGTAATCCTCGGCACTGAGCAAGCCGTACAGCAAGCCATACAACGCCGCCAGCCCGGCCGAAAACCCCAGGCCGTGGGCGACGCTACGCAGCACATGGCATACGTAGAAGCCGATCAACACCACACAGGCGCTGGCAGATATCAGGTAGGCCAGGGCAAAGCCCAGATGCTCGGACAACGACAACAGCAGCAGGTAGAAGAACGCCAGCGCCACGCCCACCAGGGCGTACTGGATAGGGTGCACCGCCAGACTCTTGAGCACCTCGAAGAGAAAGAAGCCGGCAAAGGTCAGGGCGATAAACAACAGCGCATATTTGATCGCCCGATCGCTCTTGAGGTACTGGTCTACCGGGTCGATGAAGTTCACCCCAAAGCTGCGGTTGCTGAAGTCTTCACAGCCTTGCCCGTCCAGGCAGTTCTGCAGGGCTTGTTCGAGGTTGGTGGAGAAGAATGTCGTCTGCCAATTGGCGCTGAAGCCCTGGTCGGTCACCTCACGTTGAGCCGGCAGGAAGTTGCCGACAAAGCTCGGGTGCGGCCAGTTGGACGCCAGTGTTACCTGGCTGGTCTTGCCCACCGGCACTACTTGCAGTTGCTCGGTGCCTTGCAGGCGCAGGTCGAAGGCGAACTCCAGCACGGAAGGTTTCTTGCCGTCCTGCGCCGGCAGCGTCACATGCACGCCCTCGCCCAGCCAGTCGACTTGGGAGCCTGGCGAGAACTCCAGCCGCTGGTCACCCAGCTCCAGTTTCAGCGCGTTTTCAATACCCCGAATATCACTGATGCCCACCGCCAAAAACGCTGGTTCAAAGCGGTAGTCGGCGAAGTCTTCGGTGATCCCCAACTGCGCAGGCAAGTCGAAACGCCCGCTGATACGGTTGTCGGCGTGGAACAACCGCGCCTGATAGATGCCCCGTGAGCGCAGTTCGGTTTGCACCTTGCCGTCGAGCTCAAAACGGTCCGGCAGGAAATACAGACGGCCGCGTTCTTCACGGGTTTCTTCGTAGCGCTTGTTGAGCTTTTCATTGAGCTTCCACTCGCGCACGGTCTTGCGATACGGCACCACCATCACCGGCCCGGTGAGGCGCTGGGCAAAGCTTGAGCTGCGGGCAATGTCCATCAGTACGCCGTCGCGCAGTTGCTGACGGTCGCTGATGATGCCGTTGATCATCAACAATGGAATCAGCAACAGCAGGATCAGCAGCGCAATCGCGCCCAATTTGAAAAGCAGGTTGCGGTTCATGGGTCTCTCCCTGTTTTGATGGGGAGAGTCTGCCCAGTGGGTATGGGAGATTTATGTGGGCAATGTGGAGACTGTGTGGAGATGCAGCACCGCTTGCACGCCGCCCGGTACGTTGCCGATCTGCAACGAGCCGCCGTGCAGCTTCATCACCTCCTCGACAAAGTTGAGCCCCAGGCCCGTACTTTTGCGCCCGCTGGCCGGACGTGGCAGCGAGTAGAACCGCTCGCTCAGGCGCGGCAAGGCGTAATCGGGAATCGCCTTGGCCTGGTTAAACAGGCTGACCTGCACATCGTGATGCTGCACCTGGGCGCTAAACCGCAGCGTGCCGCCGGGTGGGGTGAAGTCCAGAGCATTGTCGAGCAGGTTGCCCAGGGCCTGGCGCAACAGGAAGGGCTCACCAAACACCTTCACATCGCCAGCAATGGCCTGCTCCACCTGCAAGCCGGCGCCTTCGATTCGTGCACATTGAGCCTTCAGCACATCTTCAACCAGCGTTGCCAAAGGAATGCTCGACTGCTCTTCCAGCCCCTGGCGTTGCTCAACTTGGGCTAGGTTCAACAGGCGTTCGATCAACTGTTGCAGGCGCGCACTTTCGCTGTCGATATTGCCGACAAACCGCTGCTGCTGCTCGCGGCTCATGTCACCCTGCAACAGCTCTGCTGCACCGCGAATCGCCGCCAACGGGCTCTTCAGTTCATGGGTCAGCGTATGCACGTAGCGCTCTACGTAAGCCTTGCCTTCCAGCTGCGTGCGCATGTGTTCCACGGCGGTGGATAACTGCTTGAGCTCGCCGCCGCGATAATGCGGCAACTCCGCGCGGCGGCCCTCGCTCACGGCTTCGGCATAGGCGGTAAGGCGCCTGAGGGCCGCCGTCAGCCACCACGACAATAGCGCGCCCAGCAGCAGCCCCAGGGTGACCAGCCCGGCGCCGTACCACAGCAGGCGCCGCTCGGTGCGATCCACGTAGGGTTGCAACGAGCTGTTGGGCTTGGCCACCGTGACCACGCCGATGATCTGGCCGTTATCGCGAATCGGCGCCCCCACGTGCATCACCGATGAGGTGGGGTCGTCTGCATCGCTGCGGGTGGAGCGCGCACCGTATTCGCCGCGCAGGGTCAGGTACACGTCGTTCCATTTCGAATAGTCCTGGCCGACTGCTTCACCGCTGGAATCGAGCAATACCCTGCCTGTAGCGTCGGTCACATAGATGCGATGGTTGACCTGGTTTTTCGGAAGCCCCCAGATCACCGCACCCGGCTGACGGTTGCCATAGGCCTTGAGCAGCTTTGGCCAATGGCTCTGGCCGAGGGTGCCGTTTTTAACGTCTGCACGCAGGATTTCAGCCAGCAGGTTGGCGGTGTCCACCAATGTTTCTTCGGTGGACTGGCGCACGCCGGGGCGGATTTCCTTCATCACGGTGTTGAGCACGAAGTAGCCGGTCAGGCCGATAAACAGCGCATACACCAGGAAAATCCGCAGCCCAAGACGCATCAGCTGTGGCTCGGGCTGTAGCTATAGCCGAGGCCACGATGGGTCTGGATCGGCTCGGCATCCGCCGCCACACTCCTGAGTTTGCTGCGCACACTCTTGATATGGCTGTCGATATTGCGCTCGTAACCGGCATCAACGGTTACGCCCACCGCGTCCAGCAGTTGCTCGCGGCTGAACACGCGCTCGGGTTGGTCCAGCAGACTTTGCAGCAGGCGGAACTCATGCCGCGTGAGGCTCAAGGGTTGGCCGCGATAAAGAATCTGCATGCGTTCCAGATCCACTTGGAACAGGGTTGGCGCCACACACGGGCCGACCCGCTTGAGAATCGCCCTGACCCTCGCCGCCACTTCCCGCGGGCTGAAAGGCTTGACCACATAATCGTCGGCACCGATCTCCAGCCCTACCACCCGGTCGATCTCCGCATCCCGGGCACTGAGGAACATCACCGGCACTTCGCTGAAGCGGCGCAATTGCTTGCAGGTTTCAAAGCCGGTGATGTCCGGCAGGCCGATGTCGAGGATGACCAGGTCGGCCGGGGTCAGGCGCTGATGTTCCAGCGCCGCCTGGCCGAGCGTCAGCCAGGTGGTGGTGAAGCCCTCGCCTTGCAGGGCAAAGATCAGCGTGTCGGCTATTGCCGCTTCGTCTTCGACAATCAGGATGTGCGGCATGGGTTCAATCAGCAGTCCGGTTTGTCGGCAGTGTAGCGACGTGCCGGGTTTACCGCAGCGCCAAATTCACGCAAGGCCTTGGCGCCGATCAGCAGCGGGTAGTTGAAGCTGCTGCGGTCGGTGAGGTTGACCTCGACGGTGCGCTTGACGTCGCCCAGGCACATCTCCAGATCGATCACCGGGCGCTTGGCCACACTGGCTTCGTCCTTGTCATCATCTTCGTCGGCGCGGCTCTTGATCTTGCTGATGCGCGACACCTTGTGCTCATAGACCTTGTTACCCGCGTCTTCACCGCCGAGGCGGAAGCGCACCCAGTCATCGCCGTCGCGCTGAAAGGTTTCGATGTCGCGCGCCGACAGCGAGGCGGTCAGCGCGCCGGTGTCCATCTTGGCCTTGAACGTCTGGCCGATCTCCGGCAACTGGATGTATTCGTAGCGACCGTAGAGGGTCGGTTCGGCGGCCATGACAGGCACAGCAACCAGGGCGAACGCGGCAAGGAGCAATTTCACGGCAGGATTTCCTCGAAAGAAGTGGGCGGAGTCTAGACCGCAAACACAGCACTTAGTTGGATGACCGAGCATATCGCGCACAGTGTGAAACATTCGTCGGGCAATTTGCGATTTGGCCTCTAGACTCACCTTGCTTATCATGGCCCGCCCACAGAATTCCAAGAGTTGCTTATGCGCCGCCTGCTCACCGGCTGTCTGGTTACACTGCTGCTGTTAGTCAACACGCTGATCCTGATCGGCCCCTTGATGGTCTTCGCCTTGCTCAAGCTGATGGCGCCGGGCCGCTCGCGTGACTATGCGTCCTGGGCGGTGATGTGGATCGCCGAGACCTGGGCCGAGATCGACAAGCTGATCTTCGCCGCGTGCATCCCCACCCAATGGGATATTCGCGGTGGCGAAGACCTGCGCGGCGATACCTCTTACCTGGTGATCAGCAACCACCAATCCTGGGTCGATATTCCCGCGCTGATCCAGGCATTGAACCGGCGCACGCCGTTCTTCAAGTTCTTCCTGAAAAAAGAACTGATCTGGGTGCCCTTCCTCGGCCTGGCCTGGTGGGCGCTGGATTACCCCTTCATGAAACGCTACACCAAGGCGTTCCTGGCCAAGCACCCGGAGCTGGCGGGGCAGGATTTGAAGATCACCAAAGAGGCCTGCGAGCTGTTCAAGCGCCAGCCGGTCACGGTGGTCAATTACCTGGAGGGCACGCGGTTCAACGAGGCCAAGCGCAAGCAGCAGGCGTCACCGTTTACCCGATTGCTCAAGCCCAAGGCGGGCGGCGTGGCATTTGTGCTGGCGGCGATGGGCGAACAACTGGACGCGATCCTCGACGTGACCGTGGTGTATCCGCAGCAAAAGATTCCGGGGTTCTGGGACTTGATCAGCGGCGCAGTGCCGAAGGTGATCGTGGATATCCGCACCCGCGAGCTGGACCCGGCGTTGTGGCAAGGGGATTACGAGAACGATCCGGCGTTTCGCCAGACCGTCCAGAACTGGGTCAACCAGCTCTGGATGGAAAAGGATGCGCGCATCGAACAACTGCGCCAAGAGCCTTAGCTGCCGGTACCCCAGGCCTGAGCCAATTTGCCCAGCACGGAACTGCTGGCCCCCTCGCCGCCCAGGTATTTCAGGATCACCGGGGCAAACTGGCCGACCATGCCGCTGTCCATGCCCAATGCGCTGAAGGCGGTGTTCAAGTCATTGGTGCTTTTCACGTTGCCCAACAGGCCGTCCAGGCCGCTGGTCTTGCTGCCACCGGTTTGGCCGAGCATCCCGCTCAAGGCCCCGAGGCTGCCCAATGCGTTATCACCCGACAGCTTGTCGAGGCCCGGCACACTGTTACTCAGCTGCGAGAAGTCATTGCCGCTCAGTTTGTTCTTGGCCAGACCCAGCATGGCGCCCGTGCCGCCCACTGCTTGCTCGGGGGTGATGTTCAGTTGCGAGGTCAAGGCCGTCAGCAGGTCGGCCGTCTCCGAGGTGGGCGCGGCGGCGGCAGCCTTGTTGTTGCCACCCTGCATGCCGGAAATGGCATTGGCTGCATCGCCAAGGCTGAAACCTGCGGCGAACACCGGGCCGGCGGCCACGGTCAACAGGCAGGACAGGGCAAAACCGCGTGAAATCTTCATCGAAACAACCTCTGGGTATAGGGGTAAACGCAGGCGTTGGACTGGGTATCCCGTCGGTTGTTCCGGAGCCCCTGAGGAACCCATCGGGGATAAGCGGGTCCATGAACTGACTACAAAATTTGTCGAGAAGAGACTTATGACTGCGATCCAACCCCCAGTGATTGAGCACAAGCCTGCGTTCTGGAGCCGCCCTCGCCTGTTCATCGGCGCCTGCGTGGTGGTGGTTGCCGGTATCGGCGGCGCGCTCTACACCCAGGACAGCGTCAAATCCGCGGCGACATTGGTGACCACGACCCAGCAGCCAGCCGCACAAATCATGGCCCACAAGGATTACCTGGAAGTGCAGCCGATTGCCTCCACGGCGCCAGCACCGGACCAAAGCCTTGAACTCTGGGCGATTCCCAAAGACGGCACACCGGTATCCCTTGGCCTGCTGCCGGAGGATGGCAAAGGCATCATCGGCCTGAATCCGCGCCAGCAAGAAAGCATCAGCAAGCCGGTGGAGCTGATGGTGAGTTCGGAAACCAAGGGTGGCTCGGTGAGCAAGCAACCGACAGGGCCGACCGTCTACCAAGGCGCCCTGGCCACGCGCTAATCACCGGCTGACACTCGGTTTAAATGTAGGAGTGGGCTTGCCCTGATGCCGATCCGTTAAGCGAACGCAATGTTCAAAGCAACAAAGATCAAATGTGGGAACTGGCTTGCCTGCGAAAGCGATAATGCAGTGACTGACACATCGCCTTCGCGGGCGAGCCTGCTCCCAGAGATGGTCTCATTTGCAGACTCACCGGCCGACCCGTTGCATGCCCCGTAACCTGCTGTAGCAGCTTCCAAGGAACCTAACCCGTGTAACGCCCCACCCAGATCGGCCTCCCAACGCAGAGCAGGGAGGACTACCTCGTGGACAAGGAGTTATAACGATGATCGGATGGGTACCTAATCTCTTTTCCCTAGTCACCGCCTACAACCTGCCAGCCAGCAACGCAGCCGTCGACACGGGCCAATGCCCTGCCGTCAGCGACATCCATTCAAAACCCTACACAGACCCCGACCTGCCGCCGCCTTATGGCGAGGGCTATCAGTATTCAGCCCAAACCCAAGGCAAAACATGGACGGGGCAAACCGCCGGGACCAACGATGATTTTCTGGACCCGGAATACGCATTGCAGGCAGAAGCCATCAACGTGCGCGACGGTAAGGTGCACTGTGATTACGGTGGAAAACGTTTGATAAAAAACGGTGAGGTGGCCGATCCCTATTTGCGGTTGACGGCGCTTAAGTGATGCACAGGGCGACTCGCAGGTCGCCCTTTGTTTGCTTGCGCATCAACTGGCAGTTTCCAAAGAACCTGTAGAAGCGGGTTTGCTGGAAATAGCAAACCTCAGACAAGTCCTACTTAACTAACAATAGAAAACTATCAGACTGCAGCCAACCCGTTCTAACAACAACCAAGCCACGGGCCAGGCCCCTCACGAAGTGCCGAAAACAGCAATGAATTTTTCGGAGAACGACATGTTTAAATCCTTCTTAAAACCCGGACTACTTGCAATTGCGCTGTTCGGCCTTCCGGCCGTTGCAAGTGCGAGCGGGTTAGCGAGCGCTATCGGCACCATCACTGTTCCGATTGGAAACTCTTTCTCAAATCAAGCTGTCACTGAATCAGCATTTTCTCATTCATGCAGCACTGGGAAGTTTGTCGGCTACGTTCAAGGCGTTATTGCCGGTAGCGGAAGTACCATACATTACGTGCGCGTAGACAGGTACCGAATTGTGAAAACCGACGGGCACACCGACAGAAGCAAAGCCAATGTCAATATCAAGACCGTCAGCCGAAATGGAACCCGCGTGACAAAGTCAGCAGATGCCATGAAGCAGGACAGGCAATGGCATGATTTGAAAATGGCCAACTATAACCCCGGTTTGCGAAGTGCGGAAATTGAGATGATATTTGATAAGTCCGGGTCCGACCCTAGATGCTTTATCTCGATCTAAGCCGCTGATTGTTCGCCGCTGGTGCTCTTGCATTTACAAAAGCACCGGCGTCAGGCACCTAGCCCAATGAAAAGACAACTCGCACACGGTTTTTTGTTTGCATGCGAACAGTCAAATACATTGTCGCCATCCCGCCTCTTTTATCGAACATCCTGAACTTCAAATGCTCGTGATCCCTGCCCCCCCGCTCGCCCTCTCGCTGCAGGGCGTATGCAAGTATTATCAACTTGCCAAACAGCCCATCTCAATTCTTGAGAACATAAACTTGCAGATAAACGCAGGTGACCACTGTGCCGTGCTCGGCACTTCGGGCTCAGGTAAGAGCACATTACTTAACATACTCGGCCTCTTGGACCGGGCTGATGAAGGGCGGTATGAGTTTTACGGACACGACACATCCAAGGCGACACCGGATCAACTGGCCGTGTTACGCAACCGACACCTAGGTTTCATCTACCAGAACTTCAACCTGATGCCACGCCTCAGCGCACTGGACAACGTCGCCTTGCCTCTCTCCTACCGTGGCCTTGGCCGGCGAGTAGCCCTGCAGCGTGCCATGCACAGACTCGACCAGGTCGGCCTCAGCCACCGGGCACATCACCTCCCCGCCGATCTGTCTGGCGGCCAACGACAGCGAGTCGCAATTGCGCGAGCTCTCGTGGGGGAGCCTTCCCTGATTCTCGCGGACGAGCCCACTGGCAATCTGGACAGCCGCACGGCAAACGACATTCTGGAATTGTTGCTGGCAATCAATCGTGAGCACCGCGTCACGCTGATTGTCGTCACCCATGATTTAGACATCGCCGCGCGCCTGGACAGACAAATCTTCGTTCAGGACCGAACCCTGCGTGAGCACGAACCGTGTCAGAACTGATGAGCGGCGGGAGCCAAACTTTTCGCGACCTGATACATGACGTCAGAACAAACCTGCGGACCTTGGGCAAACGCGCAGTGCTCACCCTTCTCGGCGTCGTCATGGGGAGCTGCTCGGTGGTCGCCCTCATCAATATCGGTCACAACGCCGCCGAAGAAGCCGCTGCAATCTTCCAGGGAATGGGTGTCGATACACTAGTTGCACAGGTTTCAAATGCCGCAGATACGAGGCAAACCTCGCCGCTGCCCGCAGGCATTACTCAACTGCGCAATAAAGTCCCTGATTTAGTGAACATTGCACCCGTTGCCCTGATGGGCAACTCAGTGACGTTCAAGGGGCGCGACATTTCTATCCAACTGATCGGCTCAACGCCCCCACTGAAACAGGCGTTGGGCTTGGAAGTGCATGAAGGGCGTTTTCTGAGCGAATTCGATGACCAAGCCACTCATGCAGTGATAGGCCGCCAGCTCGCCGATGAACTCTCCAGCGCTGGCACGCCGGTGCGCATAGGCGACACACTACGAGTGCAACATGCACTGTTCCAAGTCATAGGCGTTCTGCATCCACGGTTTGCGTCGGCGATTGCTCCGTTCGACCCCAACACCTCCATGTTTATTCCACTGCAAGGTGTCAGCCGACTACAAGCTTGGGCGCCAGTCACCCACGTTTTCGCACGTGCTCCGGGCGCGCGTCCTATTGGTAGCGTGGCGTCCGACTTCAAACACGGATTAAGACAGCTATTTCCCGGCCAGGACATCGACGTTCTGGTCCCCCAGCAGATCATCGACGGCCTGTCCCAACAGAATCGAACCTTCACCTATCTGCTAGCCGCCCTCGCTGGCATTTCGCTTATCACCAGTGGTGTCGGGGTGATGAACGTCATGCTGATGAGCATCGCGCAACGGCGCCGAGAAATCGGTTTGCGCATGGCCATGGGCGCTCGTCCCCGCGATATCCGCAACCTGTTCATGATCGAAGCACTGACCTTGACCACCTTGGGAGCACTTACCGGAGCCATCCTGGGCGTCGGCTTGGCCCTCATTTATGCCCGTGTATCGGGATGGAGCTTCGCGCTGTCGCCAATGTCGGTGCCGTTGGGCATTGGCAGCGCGATAGTAGTCGGTATGTTTTTTGGGCTTTACCCCGCCCTTTCCGCCTCGCGGCTACAACCTGTGGAAGCGCTGCGTGAAGACGAGTAGATACCTGGTGCTGACCGCAGCGTTTTTCTTGTGTGTCCAGAATGCCAAAGCCTCCTCGCTGTTAAGCGAGCAGACTATCGGCATGAGTCTGGCGGATGCCCTTTACCTTGGCCTGCGCAACAACCGTGAAATACGCAGCGCTTACTTGCAAAGGGAGGGCCAAAAATTCGACCTGCGCGTGGCTGAAGACGCGTTCAAGCCAAAACTCTTGCTCAAGAGTGAATACACAAACATCAGAAGCAGCGAAGACCAAGCTCGTCAACTCGCACTTACCCCCACGGCTACGTTGCTCGGACAGTACGGCACGCGCTTGAACGTGGGATGGACCCAGCAGCTCAACCATTCCGAGCAGGTGGGCCACCTGCGCAGCGACGGGATAAACCTGGAAATAATCCAACCGTTATTGCGCGGATCCGGCCCGGATGTCACCACCGCCCCCCTGCGGCTCGCAAGACTGTCAGAGCAAGCCAACCGCCTGAACCTCAAGGCGAATATTTCTCAAACGGTCTCCACCATCATCACAACCTATCGGGAGCTGATCAGGGCTCAGGAGCAACTGGGCATCGTCCAGGCGTCGCTTCAAAGGGCGCGGGCCTTGTTGACGGTGAACAAAGCACTGATCAACGCCGGGCGCATGGCTCAATTTGAAATCGTGCAGACCGAAGCTGACATCGCCGTCCAGGAACTGAGTGTCGAAGAAGCGCAAAACCAGCTGGATATTCAACGCCTCGCCCTGCTGCGCCTGCTGGCACTGGATTTGTCCACGAACATTCAGGCCACCGAGGCCGTACAGGCAACTCCACTGGAGGTCGATCTGCCACAAGCCATACACCTGGCGCAAGCTCAGCAACCTCAGTACCTCTCCACATTGCTCAATGGCCAGCAGGCCGCGTTGGACATGATCCTCGCCAAGGATGCCGCTCGCTGGGACCTCTCTCTGGTGGCGGGTGCCAGTCAGGTGCGTGAGCACCCAGGCACCGGCTCTGCTCGGCGCTGGGAAAGCTATACCGGCCTTCAGTTGGAAATCCCCATTGGCGACATCAGCACCCGCCAAGCGCAGACACGTGCGCGTATCAATGTAGAACAACAGCAGTTGCTAATCGCCGACGCCCGTCAAGAATTGGAACGCAACGTCAGCAACGTAGTGCGCGAACTTGGCACCCGCTGGCGTCAATATGAAATCGCCCTGCGTGCCAACGAACTGTCCACGCGCAAGCTGGACATCGAGCGCGAAAAACTCAGCGTCGGGCGCTCCAGCAATTTTCAAATCATCAGTTTCGAAAACGATCTGCGCGATGCGGAAAATGCACGTATCAACGCACTCATCGCGTATCTGAACGCCCAGACGCAATTGGACGAAACCCTCGGCATGACCTTGGAAAAATGGGAGATTGCACTTGAAGGCCCACACTGAAAAGGCCTGTCACTCGCACTATTGGCGCATAGGTTCGATGATGCTGATAGCGTTGATTGGCGCTGCATTGATCGTGAAAAAAGTTGCGATTGCGCCGCCCCCCGCACCGCAATGGGTGAGCGTGCAAACCAAGCCAATGACGCTACATATCGGCCTGGTCGGAAAATTCGAGCCTATCCAAACCATCGTGCTCAACGCACCATTCGAAGGCGTTATCCAGTCCCTCGAAGCCGAACAGGGCCAGTGGGTACAGAAAGGCCAAGCGCTTCTGAGCATGGACCCTACGCTGATCGAGCTGCAGTTACGCGAAGCCCTGTCCGGGCAACTCAAAGCCCAACGAACCGTGCACGAGTTGAACAATTGGGAAAACGGCACTCAAGTCACACGAGCGCGTCGTGCGTTACGCACCGCCGACATCTCACTGAGCAACCTGGAAGGCAGGCTACGAGAAAACCGCCATCTGTTCGAACGCGGCATTATTGCGCGCAACGAACTTGACGAACTGGAGCAGCAAACGAAGTTGCAACGACTTGAACGCAGCAGCGCTCAAAACGAGCTGAACGCGTTATTAGACGAAGGGAAAGGGCAGGCTCGGCAGATTGCCGAAATGGAGCTGACCAATGCCACGGTGAGGTACGAACAGCTGCAACGGTTGATTGCCAAACAAGTCGTGGTAGCACCGTTCACCGGCGTTATTGTTCCTGTAAATGCCGCACAAGGGGCCGGAGTAACGCCTCTCGTACAGACCGGCTCAAGGGTCAGTCAGAATCAGGCTCTGCTGGGTTTGGCCAATACCGAAACACTGAAGATCGTCACTACGGCATCCGAGCTGGATATCAACCAGCTGCAACCGGGACAGCGCGTTGAAATCCTGGGTGATGGATTTCTCGGCGAGCCGCTGCTTGGCCATGTGCAAGCGGTCGGCAACCTGGCCTTGCCCAGCGATGACCCCGGTGACAGTGCACTGTTTCCCGTCACACTGAGCGTGGCGGCATTGACGCCAGGACAGGCCAAGCGTATCCGTCCCGGTATGAGCGCACGCCTGAACATCACGGCCTACCACAATGAACAGACCATCATCGTGGCGCCCGAAGCGATAAGCCAGGAAGGCAGTGAAATGGTCGTGATTTACCGTAAAGGCGAGGGCCAGCCGATTGAACGCCGGATCGTAGAGGTGGGCCATGCCAACGCCGAGGGCGTAGAAGTTTTTGGTCTTGCACCCGGGCAGGTGAGCCTTGGCAGCTCATCGCGAAAATGATGCGCGTCTTTGTTAAACAAAGGGCGACCCGCGGGTCGCCCTTTGTTTGCTTTGCCTTTACGCCGCACTGAACAGCTTGTGCGGATCAATCACAAACTTCTTCGGTACACCCGCATCGAACTCGCCATAGCCACGTGGCGCATCATCAAGGCTGATCACCTGCACGCCGACGATCTCAGCGATGTTGATACGGTCCCACATGATCGCCTGCATCAGTTGGCGGTTGTACTTCATCACTGGCGTCTGCCCGGTGTGGAAGCTGTGGGATTTGGCCCAGCCCAGACCAAAGCGAATGCTCAGGCTGCCCATTTTTGCGGCGGCATCGACAGCACCTGGATCTTCGGTCACATACAGGCCTGGGATACCGATCTTGCCTGCCACACGTACCACGCCCATCAGCGAGTTGAGCACGGTGGCCGGGGCTTCGGCCTTGACACCGTCGTGGCCGTGGCCGCGTGCTTCGAAGCCCACGCAGTCAACGGCGCAGTCCACTTCGGGCTCGCCCAATAACGCGGCGATTTGTTCGTGCAGCGGGGTGTCGGTGGACAGGTCGACCACTTCAAAACCCTGGGCCTTGGCGTGGGCCAGGCGGATCGAGTTGACGTCGCCGATGATCACCACTGCTGCACCCAGCAAGCGAGCGGAGGCGGCAGCCGCCAGACCCACCGGGCCGGCACCCGCGATGTAGACAGTGCTGCCTGGGCCGACGCCGGCAGTAACAGCGCCGTGGTAGCCAGTGGGCAGGATGTCGGAGAGGCAGGTCAGGTCACGGATTTTCTCCATGGCCTTGTCACGGTCCGGCAGTTTCAGCAGGTTGAAGTCGGCATACGGCACCAGCACGTACTCGGCCTGGCCGCCGGTCCAGTCGCCCATGTCCACGTAGCCGTAGGCGCCACCGGCACGGGCCGGGTTGACGGTCAGGCAGACGCCGGTGTGTTGTTCCTTGCACGAACGGCAGCGGCCGCACGCGACGTTGAACGGCACGGACACCAGGTCGCCGATTTTCAGGTTCTCGACGTCGCTGCCCTTCTCGATGACTTCACCGGTGATTTCATGACCGAGCACCAGGCCGGTCTGGGCCGTGGTGCGCCCACGCACCATGTGTTGGTCGGAGCCGCAGATGTTGGTGGAGACCACGCGCAGGATGACGCCGTGCTCAATCTTCCTGCCACGGGGGTCCTGCATTTTGGGATAGTCGATTTTCTGTACTTCGACCTTACCGTTGCCGAGATACACGACACCACGATTACCAGACATGCTTTCACCTCGCTGTTGTTTTTATGGAACTGCGTTGCCCTTGGGGCAGCGCGTTAAGTGCTCGGGTACAGATGCTGTTTCTTGTGTTGCTTGTAAGGGCCTCATCGCAGGCAAGCCAGCTCCCACAGTGGATCGGGTTCACACCTCCAGGAATGTGGGAGCTGGCTTGCCTGCGATAGTGATCTAAAGAACGACGGTGCGATTGGCGTTCAAGAACACCCGCCGCTCGATGTGATACCCCACCGCCCGCGCCAATGTGAGCCCTTCGATATCCCGCCCCTTGGCAATCAAATCCTCGGGATAGTGGCTGTGATCCACCACTTCCACGCCTTGGGCGATGATCGGCCCTTCATCCAGATCGTTGTTGATGTAATGCGCCGTGGCGCCCACCAGTTTCACACCCTTGTTGTACGCCTGGTGATAAGGCTTGGCGCCCTTGAAGCCCGGCAGCAACGAGTGGTGAATGTTGATGGCCTTGCCGTCCAGCTTGCGACACAGCTCTGGTGACAGCACTTGCATGTAGCGCGCAAGGATCACCAGTTCGGCGCCGGTGTCTTCCACCACTTGCCACACCTGGCGCTCCTGGGACGGTTTGTCGTTGGGGTCGAGGGGGAAATGGTAGTAGGGAATCTGGTGCCAATCAGCCAAGGGCTTCAGATCGGGATGGTTGGACACCACCGCGACTACGTCCATCGACAGCTGGCCGATGCGCTGGCGATACAGCAGGTCGTTGAGGCAGTGATCGGCCTTGGAGACCATGATCACCACTTTGGGCCGGTAGTTCGGCGCCGTCAGTTCGAAGATCATGCCAAAGGCTTCACCACGGGTGGCCAAGCCATCGCGGAACGCCTGTTCGTCAAAGCCGTCAGGCTGACGGAACTCAACACGAATGAAAAACCGACCCGAGAGGCGGTCATCAAACGAATGGTGCTCGGTGACGTAGCAGCCTTGCTCAAACAGGTAGCGGGTGACCGCGTCCACCGTGCCGAGCACGCTGGGGCAGTCGGCGGTCAAAATCCATGTATCGGGTGCGCGGCTCATGGGTCACTCCTCAGGCTGATCGTTCCCACGCTTTGCGTGGGAATGCCGCCATGGACGCTCTGCGTCCGCTTTTGGGACGCAGAGCGTCCCGGTATGCATTCCCACGCGGAGCGTGGGAATGATCATCATGCGACAACGCTCAGGCCGAACTCAGCCGAGGCATCCTGCAACCACAACCACCAGTAATCCGAGAAGCTGCGACGGATCAGCAGTTCCCAGGTGTCTTCAGCCGTATGACGGATCACCAGTTGCGACTTGGCGAACACCGTACCCACGGCTTTGCCGACCGGGAAGTTGTTGGGGTGTACGTCGTAGCTGGTGGACTTCATCAGCACATCGCGCACATTCGGGCCGCTCAGTTCAAGAATCTGCTGGCCGCCGCTGACGTTGACGATCTGGATATGCAGGTCGCCCAGGGCGGCGCGCAGGTTTTGCTCGGCGGCAAACTCTTCACCGCTCGGCACAATCAACAGCCACTCATCCGGGCCGAGCCACTGAAGGCTGGTTTCACCTTTGAAGACCACGCTCAGCGGGCCGGGCAGTTCGATACCGACGGCCTTGTGTACGCCGGCGGCGAAGGCGGCGTCGTGGCCATCGCCACGGATAGTCAGGTGGCCGAGGAGTTTCTTTTCACGCACGGTCACGCCGGCATTCTTGCGGCCCTTGCCGACCAGGCTGGCAAGGTCGGCATGGTGCAGCGACGACTCGGCCTTGGCGCCGGTGGTGGGGCGTTGTTGGTAAACATTGGCTGCTGTCATAAAGCACCTGTTCTGAATTCTGTTGATCGTTCCCACGCTCCGCGTGGGAATGCCGCCATGGACGCTCTGCGTCCGCCCTTGGGGCGCAGAGCGCCCCGGAATGCATTCCCACGCAGAGCGTGGGAACGATCAGGTGTCAGACGTTCTGCCGATCACCTTTGGGGTCAAAGAACACCGAAGACACAATCTCGGCTTCGATCACGCTGCCATCCGCTTGCGGCGAGAACACCCGCTCACCGATGCGCTTCAAGCCGCCCTTCACCACACCCATGGCAAACGAATAGCCCAGGGAGTTATGCGCATAACTTGAGGTAACGTGACCCACCATCTTCATCGGAATCGTCTGCTTCGGATCGAACACCAACTGCGCGCCTTCCGGCAGCCACACGTTCGGGTCGATCGGCTTGAGCCCCACCAACTGCTTACGCTCTTCACGCACGCAGTCTTCACGGTTCATCCCGCGCCAGCCGATCCACGAGAACGGCTTGGTACGGCCAACGCACCAGCCCATGTTCAGGTCGTCCGGGGTCATCGAGCCGTCGGTGTCTTGCCCGACGATGATGAAGCCCTTCTCAGCGCGCAGTACGTGCATGGTCTCGGTGCCGTACGGGGTCAGGTTGTACTTTTTGCCGGCCTCGACGATCTTTTCCAGCACACCCATGGCGTAGTCGGCCTGCACGTTGACTTCGTACGACAGCTCACCGGTAAACGAGATACGGAACACCCGCGCCGGCACGCCGCCCACCAGGCCTTCCTTCCAGGTCATGAACGGGAAGCCGTCCTTGTCCAGGTCGATGTCGGTGACTTCACTGAGCAGCTTGCGGCTGTTGGGGCCCGACAGGGTCATGGTTGCCCAATGGTCGGTGACCGAGGTGAAGTACACCTTGAGGTCCGGCCATTCGGTCTGCTGGTAGATTTCCAGCCACTGCAGCACGCGGGCGGCGCCGCCGGTGGTGGTGGTCATCAGGAAGTGGTTATCGGCCAGACAAGCCGTCACGCCGTCGTCGAAGACCATGCCATCTTCCTTGCACATCAGGCCGTAGCGCGCCTTGCCCACGTCGAGCTTGGTCCAGGCGTTGGTGTAGATGCGGTTGAGGAACTCACGGGCATCCGGACCTTGAATGTCGATCTTGCCGAGGGTGGAGGCATCCAGCAGGCCGACGCTGTCACGCACCGCCAGGCATTCACGCTTCACTGCGGCGTGCAGGTCTTCACCGTTACGCGGGAAATACCACGGGCGTTTCCACTGGCCGACGTCTTCAAACTCGGCGCCGTTCTTCACGTGCCAGGCCTGCAGCGCGGTGTAGCGTACCGGCTCGAAGATATGCCCACAGTGACGGCCCGCTACGGCGCCGAACGTCACCGGCGTGTAGTTGGGACGGAACATGGTGGTGCCCATCTGCGGGATGGTCACGTTCAACGAACGGGCGGCGATGGCCAGGCCGTTGACGTTACCCAGCTTGCCTTGGTCAGTGCCGAAGCCCAGCGCGGTGTAGCGTTTGACGTGCTCCACCGACTCGAAACCTTCGCGGGTGGCCAGTTCGATGGCGGCGGCGGTCACGTCGTTTTGCAGGTCGACAAATTGCTTTGGCGCCCGTGCGGTAGCTTTTTCGTGGGGCACCTGGAACAGCGCCAGGGTGGGTTCTTCAAGACGGCTCAAGGCTTTTGGCAGCGTGCCTTCAACCGGGGCAAAACCGGCTTCGCTGGCCGCACGCACGCCGCCTTCAAAGCCATCGGCGAGGGAATCGCCAAGGCCGTAGACACCGTTGATGCCACCCACGCACACGCGTTTTTGCGGTGCTTCGCCCGGTACAAACCCGAGGATATCTTCACGCCAGGTCGGCTTGCCGCCCAGGTGCGAGGCCAGGTGCACCACCGGGCTGTAACCGCCGGAGCTGGCGACCAGGTCGCAGTCCAGCCACTCGCCGGGGCTGGTGACTTTGTGCGCCTTGACGTCGATGGCTGCCACACGGGCACCGGTCACGTGCTTACTGCCACGGGCCTCGATCACGGCGCTGCCGGTGAGGATGCGAATGCCTTTGGCGCGAGCTTCTTCAACCAGAGCCCCGCGTGGGTTGTGGCGCGCATCGGCCACCGCAACAACGGTGAGGCCCGCATCGAACCAATCCAGCGCAACGCGGTAGGCATGATCGTTGTTGGTCGACAGCAGCAGCTTTTTACCCGGTGCCACGCCGTAGCGACGCACGTAGGTAGACACCGCACCCGCGAGCATATTGCCCGGCACATCGTTGTTGCCATACACCAGCGGACGCTCGCACGCACCGGTGGCCAGCACCACACGCTTGGCACGCACACGGTGGATACGCTGACGCACCACGCCAATCGGCGCACGGTCACCGAGATGGTCGGTGATACGCTCGTGAATGGTCAGAAAGTTATGGTCGTGGTAACCGTTGACGGTGGCGCGGGGCAGCAGCACCACGTCCGGCAGCGCTTTCAATTCGGCAATGACGCTGGCAACCCATTCAGTGGCCGGCTTGCCGTCGAGGCTTTCGCGGGAATCGAGCAGCGAACCACCGAACTCTTCCTGCTCGTCGGCGATGATCACCCGCGCACCGCTGCGCGCAGCGGCCAATGCCGCGGCGAGGCCGGCAGGGCCTGCGCCCACCACCAGCACGTCGCAATGACGGTTGAAGTTGTCATAGGTGTCCGGGTCGTTCTCGGTGGGCGACCGGCCAAGGCCTGCCGCCTTGCGGATGTACTTCTCGTAGGTCATCCAGAACGATTGCGGGTACATGAAGGTTTTGTAGTAGAAACCCGGCGGCATCAGCTTGCCGCCGACCTTGCCGAGAATCCCCATCATGTCGTTGTTCACGCTCGGCCAGCCGTTGGTGCTGGTAGCAACCAAGCCTTGGTACAGCGCCTGTTGGGTGGCGCGCACGTTGGGGATCTGCGTGGCTTCGGTGGCGCCGATCTGCAGCACCGCGTTCGGCTCTTCGGCGCCCGCGGCAAAGATGCCCCTTGGGCGCGAGTACTTGAAGCTGCGGCCAATGATGTCGACACCGTTGGCCAGCAGGGCTGCGGCCAGGGTGTCGCCTTCAAAACCCTTGTAGCTCTGACCGTTGAACGTAAACGTCAGGACTTTATTACGGTCGATGCGGCCACCGTTGGACAGGCGATTGATCTGGCTCATACCTTCTCTCCAGAGGCCTTGGCGGTGAACTGAGGCTTCTCACCGATCTTGTAGGTTTCAAGAATTTCGTAGGTCACAGTGTCGCGGGTGGCGTTGAAATACTGGCGGCAACCGGCGGCATGGATCCACAGTTCGTGGTGCAGGCCGCGCGGGTTATCGCGAAAGAACATGTAGTCGCCCCACTGCTCGTCGGTGCAGGCATTCGGGTCCAGCGGGCGCGGGATGTGCGCTTGGCCGGACGCGTGGAATTCCTCTTCGGAGCGCAGTTCGCCACAGTGAGGACAGAAGATATGCAACATAGGGGATTTCTCCTGTTAGTGGGCGACGGCCGCAGCGCCGTGTTCGTCGATCAACGCACCGTTGTGGAAACGGTCGATGGAAAAAGGTGCGGCCAGTGGGTGCATTTCACCCTTGGCCAGGCTGGCGGCAAACACGTTGCCTGAGCCTGGGGTGGCCTTGAAGCCGCCCGTACCCCAACCGCAGTTGAAGAACATGTTCGGTACCGGGGTTTTGGAGATGATCGGGCAGGCATCCGGCGTGGTGTCGACGATGCCGCCCCACTGGCGGTTCATGCGCACCCGTGACAGCACCGGGAACATCTCGACGATGGCCTGGATGGTGTGCTCGATCACCGGGTACGAACCGCGCTGGCCGTAGCCGTTGTAGCCGTCGATACCGGCGCCGATCACCAGGTCGCCCTTGTCGGATTGGCTGATGTAGCCATGCACGGCGTTGGACATGATCACGCTGTCGATAATCGGCTTGATCGGCTCCGACACCAACGCTTGCAGCGGGTGGGATTCGATCGGCAGGCGAAAGCCCGCCAGCGAGGCCATGTGCCCGGAGTTACCGGCAGTGACCACACCGACGCGCTTGGCGCCGATAAAGCCCTTGTTGGTTTCCACACCGATGCACACGCCGTTTTCCTTGCGGAAGCCGATCACTTCGGTCTGCTGGATCAGGTCCACGCCGAGTGCGTCGGCGGCGCGGGCAAAGCCCCAGGCCACGGCATCGTGACGAGCCACGCCGCCGCGACGTTGCACGGTGGCACCGAGTACGGGGTAACGGGTGTTCTTGGAGCAATCCAGATACGGGATTTCATCGGCCACTTGCTGGGCATTCAGCAGCTCGCCGTCCACACCGTTGAGGCGGTTGGCGCTCACGCGGCGTTCGGAGTCACGGATGTCCTGCAGGGTGTGGCACAGGTTGTACACGCCACGCTGGGAGAACATCACGTTGTAGTTCAGGTCCTGGGACAAACCTTCCCAGAGTTTCATGGCGTGTTCGTACAGGTGCGCCGACTCGTCCCACAGGTAGTTGGAACGCACGATGGTGGTGTTGCGCGCGGTGTTACCGCCGCCCAGCCAGCCTTTCTCGACCACCGCCACGTTGGTGATGCCGTGTTCCTTGGCCAGGTAGTAAGCGGTCGCCAGACCATGCCCGCCGCCGCCGACGATGACCACGTCGTAGACCTTTTTCGGGGTCGGCGTGCGCCACATCTTCTGCCAGTTTTCGTGATGGCTGAGGGAGTGCTTGAAGAGGCCGAAGCCTGAGTAGCGTTGCATAGTCATTACTCCAAAACCGCGCTCAGCGATAAACCGGGAAATCAGCGCACAGGGCAGACACGTGCTTGGCCACGTTGGCCTCGACGTCGGCGTCGCCGAGGTTGTCGAGGATGTCGCAGATCCAGCCGGCCAGCTCGATGCATTGCGGCACCTTGAAACCACGGGTGGTCACCGCCGGGGTACCGATGCGCAGGCCCGAGGTCACGAACGGCGACTGCGGGTCATTCGGCACCGCGTTTTTGTTGACGGTGATGTGGGCGCGACCCAGAGCGGCATCCGCCTCTTTGCCGGTGAGGCCTTGGCGGATCAGGCTGACCAGGAACAGGTGGTTGTCGGTGCCGCCGGAGACCACATCGTAGCCACGCTTGATGAACACCTCGGCCATGGCCTGGGCGTTATCGATCACTTGCTGCTGGTACGCCTTGAAGCCGGGCTCGAGCGCTTCCTTGAAGCACACGGCCTTGCCGGCGATCACGTGCATCAGCGGGCCGCCCTGGGCGCCGGGGAATACCGCAGCGTTGAGTTTCTTTTCGATTTCTTCGTTGGCCTTGGCCAGGATCAAACCGCCCCGTGGACCGCGCAGGGTTTTGTGGGTGGTGGTGGTGACCACGTCGGCGTAAGGCAGCGGGTTCGGGTACAGGCCAGCGGCAACCAGGCCGGCAACGTGGGCCATGTCGACGAACAGCAGCGCGCCTACCTTGTCGGCGATCTGACGGAAGCGTGGGAAATCCAGGGTCTTGGAGTAGGCCGAGAACCCTGCCACGACCATCTTCGGCTTGTGCTCGACCGCCAGGCGCTCGACTTCGTCGTAGTCGATCAGGCCGGTGTCGGTGTTGATGCCGTACTGCACCGCGTTATACA
The DNA here is from genome assembly GCF_001320835.1 of Pseudomonas sp. NBRC 111138. NCBI lineage: Bacteria > Pseudomonadati > Pseudomonadota > Gammaproteobacteria > Pseudomonadales > Pseudomonadaceae > Pseudomonas > Pseudomonas sp. NBRC 111138. Next base: position 116,424 of record NZ_BCBO01000097.1, read on the forward strand.
GCTTGCCCGAGGATGACACTTTGGCGCCGTGAGTCAGGTGACCGCCGTGGGCCAGGCTCATGCCCAGAATGGTGTCGCCGGCATTGATCAGCGCCAGGTACACGGCGCTGTTGGCGGAGGAACCGGAGTGCGGTTGCACGTTGGCGTAATCGGCGCCGAACAGCTGCTTGGCGCGTTCGATGGCTAGGGCTTCGACCTTGTCCACATGCTCGCAGCCGCCGTAGTAGCGCTTGCCCGGGTAGCCTTCGGCGTATTTGTTGGTAAGGCCACTGCCTTGAGCTTCCATCACGCGCTTGCTGGTGTAGTTCTCCGACGCGATCAGCTCGATATGATCTTCCTGGCGCTGCTCCTCGGCATTCATCGCCGCCAGCAGTGCGTCGTCATATCCCTGGATCTGGTCTTGTTTGCTGAACATCGCGTCTCTCCCAGCCTTTCGTATTGTTGAGGCCCTCGCAGGGCCCTTTGATGCGATGGTAGGGCTGGCGCGTGCGGGCCAAATGCCTGCGCACGCCACGCAAAGGTGCGTTTACGACATGGCCTGAGCAAATGCTAACTGGGTGCCTACAAACTGTAGGAGCGAGCTTGCTCGCGAAAAACCTGAGGGCGCCGCGTTCAATCAGGCAGCCCGCGTTATTGTTGACGTTTTTCGCGAGCAAGCTCGCCCCTACAAGGGCTAGGCAATGAGCTTGCGAACGAGTAGCAACAGAAGAAAATGCATGGGATACAGGGCATAGGCCCAGCGTCGCATGGCGGGGGGGTCGGCGTTTTTGCCATGTCGCAATAAGACCAATCCTGCCAGCGGCGCAATCAGACATGCAGCCAACCCCGACAGCGCCACAAGCGTGCCGCTATTGAGCAGAATCTGCCACTGATTGGCGGCGACGCAGACTAAACCCGGCAGCACGCTGAAATACCAGGGCCGGCGAAACACCAGCAATAACGCCAGTGGCAGCAATACACCAAAGAAACCGAACATCAACTGGTATGAAAACACGGCCGCCATTGTGACGGCGATCAGCGCCAATCCTCGATCAACCAACGCCTTTTGCTGCCAACCTCGGGCAACCAGCATGCCCAGCGCCAGGGTCGGCAACACGTTCAAGGTATCGGCATCTTCGATGAACATCCGATAAGGCACTTCGCTGATCACGCTGAACAGCAGCAACCAACCCAGGTAGCGCCAATGGCCCGTCACTGGGGCGTAACGGACACGGTGCAAATTGGCCGCAATCGCCAGGCAAAACCATGGAAACGCCAGGCGCCCCGGCACGTATAGCCCATCCAGGCTCAGCCCCACATAGCGCAAATGATCGAGCACCATACTCAACAGCGCCAGCCACTTGAGCAGATCCAAAGCGCCATCTCGGACAGGTCCGACAGGCAAGGTTTCAGTACCGTGCATAATTCCCCAACGACTTTGCATTTACAGTGCGTGCGTGCCCCCGGCAATCTTGGGTAAAGTGCGCACCAACATCGACCACAGGAACGGGCCATGACCGACAAGAGCCAACAATTTGCCAGCGACAACTATTCCGGCATCTGCCCGGAAGCCTGGGCCGCCATGGAACAAGCCAACCAGGGCCATCAGCGTGCCTACGGCGATGATGAATGGACCCACCGCGCCGCCGACGGTTTCCGCAATCTGTTCGAGACCGACTGCGAGGTGTTCTTCGCCTTCAACGGTACGGCTGCCAACTCCCTGGCGCTGTCCTCGTTGTGCCAGAGCTACCATAGCGTGATTTGCTCGGAAACTGCCCACGTCGAGACCGACGAATGCGGCGCGCCGGAGTTTTTCTCCAACGGCTCCAAATTGTTGGTTGCCCGCACCGAAAACGGCAAGCTGACCCCGGAGTCGATCCGTGAGATCGCCCTCAAGCGCCAGGACATCCACTACCCCAAACCCCGCGTAGTCACCCTGACCCAAGCCACCGAAGTGGGCAGCGTGTACACCCCGGAAGAAATCCGCGCCATCAGCGCCACCTGCAAGGAACTGGGACTGAACCTGCACATGGACGGTGCCCGCTTCGCCAATGCCTGTGCATTCCTGGGTTGCTCACCGGCCGACCTGACCTGGAAAGCCGGCGTCGACGTGCTGTGCTTTGGTGGTACCAAAAACGGCATGGCGGTGGGTGAAGCCATCCTGTTCTTCAATCACAAACTGGCTGAAGACTTCGACTACCGCTGCAAACAGGCCGGTCAGTTGGCGTCGAAAATGCGCTTCCTTTCTGCGCCATGGGTGGGCCTGCTGGAAAATGACGCCTGGCTCAAGCATGCGCGCCACGCTAACCATTGCGCGCAATTGTTGAGCAGCCTGGTGGCGGATATTCCCGGTGTGGAATTGATGTTCCCGGTACAGGCCAACGGCGTGTTCCTGCAACTCTCCGAACCCGCGATTGCAGCGCTGACCGCCAAGGGCTGGCGTTTCTACACCTTCATCGGCAAAGGTGGTGCGCGCTTCATGTGTGCGTGGGATACCGAGGAAGAGCGTGTAAGGGAATTGGCTGCCGATATTCGGGAAGTGATGAACGCTTAAAGCAGGGCCCCGGCCAGTCCTTACTGGCCGATTGCCGAGACTGTTTTTTGATATTTCTGACAGCTACGTAGCTCGCATTCATTGTCTAGCCTCTTGTTACCCGCAAGGAAAACGCAGCGATAACTGCCACCTTTCGGGTTTCACCGCCAGCCGAATAATCGGCGGCAAAGGCACATCAATGGAGAGCTTTATCATGGAATATCAAAGCAATAGCAACACACTGCAAAGCGGCGGCAGCACTAGCACCACGGTCATTGACTGGGATGAGTTCAGGAAACACGCCAAGGTCGGGGACACCATTCAGGAGTCATCAAGGACGCTGACCATCTACGACAAAGCCTACGAATTGACAAACTCAGGCCAGCACTTCGTTGTCCATATCTATGCCCAATAACTGTTAACACCCAAGGCTCGCGTCGCAGATTCCCGACCTGCGACGCGACGCTGAATCATGATCGTTCCCACGCTCCGCGTGGGAATGCCTCCTCGGACGCTCCGCGTCCACCCCAAATCAAGGATGAACACGTGGGCAGAAGCCGCTATGTCATCACCGAACCCGAAAAACCCCACTTCCTCACCTGCACTGTCATGGAATGGCTCCCCCTCTTCACCCGCAACTACCTGGTGGACCATCTTCTGGATTGCTGGCGATATCAACAAAGCAACCACGCTTTAAACTTGTTTGGTTACGTCATCCTGGAAAATCACCTGCACTTTATTGCTCAAGCGCCCGATCTGGGAAAGTGCGTCAGCCAATTCAAATCCTTCACCGCCCGCACCATCATTGACGACCTGCAAAGCAAAGGCGCGGAGCGGGTATTGCAGCGCCTGCGTTTCTGCAAGCGTGCACACAAGACAGATCGTGTTTATCAACTGTGGCAGGAAGGTTCACATGCGGAGTTGGTTTACAGCGAGGCTGTCATGCGCCAGAAGCTTGATTACATCCATCACAACCCCATAAAGCGGGGCTATGTGGACCTGGCTGAACACTGGCGTTACTCCAGCGCGCGCAACTATGCAGGTATGCCAGGCCTGATCGACATCCAACCTTGGCTCTGAAGATCCGCGTGCCCCTTCCCTTACGACGGGACGCGGAGCGTCCCAGGTGGCGTTACCACGCGGAGCGTGGGAACGAGCATGTGCCTGCTGCCGGAAAGATCGTTCCCGCGCTCCGCGTGGGAATGCAGCCCGTGACGCTCCGCGTCACCCCTCAACTGCGACGGGACGCGGAGCGTCCTGGGAGGCGCTACCACTCAGAGCGTGGGAACGAGCATGTGCCTGCTGCCGGAAAGATCG
>NZ_BCBO01000098.1:0-92968 GCF_001320835.1 Pseudomonas sp. NBRC 111138
GGCAGTAATCATTTTGGGGAAAGCCGCAATGATAGCCCAGGCTGTAACCTAGAGGTTGAACACTGCGGTGATGCTATCGCAGCATAGGTATCTACAACTTCGGTACGACGCTAAACCTGTGGCGAGGGAGCTTGCTCCCGTGACGGCCTGACAGCCAACGCCCGCCTACCTGACACCCCCACGATCAAACTGTGGGAGCTGGCTTGCCTGCGATGGCGGCCTGACGGCCGAGGCAGTTATACCGGGTAAATATCCATTCCTGCGGTATCAGACATGTAGGCGCTCTGATCCAACATCCCAGTTGGCTGCCAGGCCGTCTTCGCAGGCAAGCCAGCTCCCACACTTGGCACGGTGCGTCAGTTGGATCAGCTTCGGCTGTCAGGCCGTCACGGGAGCAAGCTCCCTCGCCACAGGTCCAGCTTTGCGCCAACGTTGTGTAGATACCTATGCCTATCGCAGGCAAGCCCGCTCCCGCCTTTTGGGAGCAGGATCAATGCGCGAACAACGAGTTGCCCTTCTGCCCTGCCAGCTTTTCAGGCTTGATCAGGAATCGTGCCAGCGCCGGCAACAGCCACAGCGCGCCGAACATGTTCCACAGCAGCATGAAGGTCAACATCAAACCCATGTCGGCCTGGAACTTGATGGCCGAGAAGATCCAGGTGCACACGCCGATGGCCAGGCACAAGCCGGTGAACAGCACGGCCTTACCGGTGGACTTCAACGTCTGGTAATACGCCTCTTGCAACGGCAAGCCAGCGCGCAGGAAGCTTTCCAGACGGCTGTAGATGTAGATGCCGTAGTCCACGCCAATCCCCACACCCAGGGCTACCACCGGCAAGGTTGCGACCTTGACGCCAATGCCCATGAACGCCATCAGTGCGTTACCCAGTACCGAGGTCAGCACCAGCGGCAACACGATGCACAGGGTCGCCGCCCAGGAGCGGAAGGTGATCATGCACATGGTCGCCACGCACAGGTACACCAGGATCAGGATGATCAGTTCCGACTCCTTGATCACCTCGTTGGTGGCCGCTTCGATCCCGGCATTACCCGCTGCGAGAATGAACTCCAGGCCGTCCTTGTTGTTTTCCTTGGCGAAGTCCTGCACCGCATGCACCGCGCGGTCGAGGGTTTCGGCCTTGTGGTCGTTGAGGAACACCAGCACCGGCGCCAGGGAGCAATTGTTGTTGTACAAGCCATCGGCACGGGCGATGGAGTTGTTCAGCACATCCGGGTTGCGCGACAGGGTTTCCCATTTCAGGTTGCCCTCGTTCATGCCCTTGATCATTTGCTTGGACACGGTCACCAACGAGATCGCCGACTGCACGCCCTCGGTGTTCTGCATCTTCCACATCAACTGGTCGATGGGCGCCATGGCTTCATAGCGCGAGCAGCCTTCGGCCTTGGTCTTGACCATCACCACCAGCACGTCGGAGCTGGTGGAGTAATTGCTGATGATGAAGTTGTTGTCCTTGTTGTAGCGCGAATCCGGGCGCAGTTCCGGTGCGCCTTGGTCCAGGTCGCCAATCTTCAGGTTCTGGCTGTACCAGAGGCCGCCACCAAAGGCGATCAACGCCAGGAACACCGAAACCGGCGCGACTTTCGGGCTGGCAAATTTGGACAGCAGGCGCCAGAAGCTATGTTCGCGGTTCGCGTCTTTCTTGCTCTTGGCGATGGCGCGCTTGCTGATGCCCACGTAGGAAATCGCGACCGGCAGCAGGATCAGGTTAGTGAACACGATCACCGCCACGCCGATGGACGCGCCGATAGCCAGTTCGCGGATCACGCCGATGTCGATGATCAGCAGCGTGATGAAGCCCACCGCATCCGCCAGAATGGCGATCATCCCCGGCAGGAACAGTTGCCGGAAGGTGCGCCGCGCGGCGGTGAGGGCGTTGTCTGCCTCGCTGGATTGCAGGGCAATGCCGTTGATCTTCTGCACACCATGGGAAATGCCGATGGCGAAGATCAGGAACGGCACCAGCATCGAATACGGGTCCAGTCCGAAACCGAAGAAGTGCATCAACCCCAGTTGCCAGACCACCGCCACCAATGTCGTGCTCAACACCGCAATGGTGCTGCGCAGGCAGTTGGTGAACCACAGCAGCAGAATCAGGGTGATGACGAACGCAACGCCGAAGAACAGCACCACCATCACCAGGCCATCGATCAGGTCGCCGACCTTTTTGGCAAAGCCGACAATATGAATCTTGACGTTGGGGTTCTGGGTTTCGAACTTGTCGCGGATCTTGTCTTCGAGTTCATGGGAGAACTTGCGGTAGTCCAGGGCCAGCAACTTGCCCTGGTCTTGCGGGTCCGGGTAGGACTCCAACAGCGGGATATCAACGATGCTCGACTTGAAGTCATTGGCGACCAGCCGCCCGACCTGGCCGGACTTGAGCACGTTATTGCGCAACTGGTCGAGGCTCTGCGGCGAACCGTTGTAGCTCTGCGGGATCACCTCCCCGCCGGCAAAACCTTCTTCGGTCACCTCGGTCCAGCGCACGCTGGGGCTCCACAGCGACTTGAGGCCCGAGCGGTCCACACCGGAGATGTAGAACACCTCGTCGTGGATCTGGCGCAGGGTCTCCATGTACTCCTTGGTGAAAATGTCCCCGTCCTTGGCTTCCACCGAAATACGCACGGTATTGCCCAGGTTGGCCAAATCGTTACGGTGCTCCATCATTTTTTCGATGAAGGGGTGCTTGAGCGGGATCATCTTTTCAAAACTGGTGGACGGGCGAATCAAGGTCGCCTGCCAGAACAGGAAGAGGCTCACCAGCAGGCAGATGACGATCACCACCGGGCGATTGTTGAAGATCAGACGTTCAAGAAAGGTCGCTTTATCGTTGTGATGACTGCTCATTGAATCCCCGCCTTCTTATTATTGTGAGAGCTCTGCGCCGGCCGATGTGGCAACCCGCACGCCACCCTGCCCCGCGAGGATCAAATTGCCATTGCCGGCCGCCGTGACCGCCGAGAGTGAAATACGGTCCGGGCGATTGAACACACTGAAGGTCTGGCCGTCGTCGTGGCTGACCACCACGCTGCCGCCGTTGCCGACCACAACAAGGGAACCGTCCTCCAGCAAGGTCGCCCCCGACAGGCCAAACTCCAACGCGCCACGCGCTGCGTTCAATTGGACCTGTTCCCAAGTGCTGCCGAAATCAGTGGAGCGGTAGAGGTTGCCGCGCAACCCATACGCCAGCAGGGTTTGCGGCTGTGCGGTGCTGATCACGCCAAACAGCGAACCCTCGTAGGGGCCTTCGAGTTTTTCCCAGGTCTGGCCGTCGTCGCTGGAGCGAAACATGCTGCCTTGCTCACCGACGATAAACAGGCCGGCGCCCTTGACCTGGGCGATGGCGTTGAGGTGGTACTGGTCTTCGTTGTCGAGACGCTCGCTCACATCGTTCCAGGTTTTGCCGGCGTCGGTGGTTTCGATCAACGCACCGTAGGCACCCACGGCCAGGCCGTGGTTGGCGTCGTTGAACCACACATCGAGCAACGGCGCTTCGCGTTTGAGGTCTTGATATTGCTGGGTCCACGTGGCGCCGCCATCGGTACTGGCAAGAATCTGCGCATCGTGGCCGACGGCCCAACCGTGCTGATCATCAACGAAAAACACCGCCGTGAGCAGTTGCCGGGTGGGTACTTTGGCTTGGGCCCAGGTGTTGCCCTGGTCATCGGAATAAAGGATATGCCCCCGATCACCGACCGCCACCAGGCGCTTGCCCGCGTGAACCACGTCGATCATCAAGCCTTTGGCGGCCTTGGGGGATTCAATTGCAAAGACTGCGGCGGCGGAGGTATCGCTGGCGGCCAGAACCGGCAGCGACAATGCGCTGCCAGCAAGCAGCGAGAGCGCTGTGGCCAGCAACGCAACCCTGCGTGCGGCGCGTGGGCGGCAAACAACCCAACCCATGACAGGCTCACTCATAGACCTTTCTCCCATTTATTATTGTTAGGTCGTCTTCTCTGCCAGGACCTTGAAACCTGCAATCTAGAGCGCCTGGAGGAAGCAGGAGCCATCCTATCGGGCTTTGGAATCGTCTGACAATCGGCGCTACGTTATCTTTTGTTAACTGGCGGCGTTTGGCCATGTGCTGAATATAGCTATATCAGCTGAAATGATGGCCCCACGTGATCGACGTGATCGTTCCCACGCTCCGCGTGGGAATGCATCCTCTGACGCTCTGCGTCCTCACCGCGCAAACAGCGGGGCGCAGAGCGCCCCGGCCGGCATTCCCATGCGGAGCGTGGGAACGATCAGAAGAAATGAATTTTTATTCTATCTATTGAATTTAGTGAATTTTTATTCCATTAATAGCCTTCCTGAAAACAATAATCCAAAGGACCACGACGATGCGTGAACTCGGAATCGGCTTGATCGGCACAGGCTTCATGGGCCGCGCCCACGCGCTGGCGTTCAACAACGCCCGGGCGGTATTTGAACTGCCGGTGCAGCTCAAGCTGGCCGCCCTGGCCGATGCCGACACCGAACGCGCCCAGCGTTGCGCCAGCGCCTGGGGGTTTGCCCAGGCCCATGGTGACTGGCAAGCGCTGATCAACGACCCAAAGGTCGACGTCGTGGCCATCACCACCCCCAACCATTTGCATTACCCCATGGCCATGGCCGCGATTGCGGCCGGCAAAGCCGTGTATTGCGAGAAACCCCTGGCCGTCAGCCTCGAACAAGCCGACGCCATGCGCCGCGCAGCCCATACCGCCGGGGTGGTGACGCGTGTCGGCTATAACTACCAGCACAACCCCATGATCGTGCTGGCCCGGCAGATGATTGCCCTGGGCGAACTGGGCCAGATCATCAGTTTCCAAGGTGAGTTCAGCGAAGACTTCATGGCGGACCCGGCCTCCCCTTGGTCGTGGCGCTGCGAAGTGGAGCATGCTGGCGGCGCCCTGGCTGACCTGGGCAGCCATTTGCTGTCAATGGCCCGCTACCTGGTGGGCGACGTGACCCATGTCTGTGCCGATACCCAGACCGTGCATAACCAACGCCCCGCCACTGCCGGCAGCCCAACCTCAAAAGCCATTGCCGTGGATGACCAGGTGCACGCCCTGCTGCGCTTCGCCAACGGTGCACGCGGCACGGTGAGCAGCAGTTGGCTCAAGCACGGTTACAAGAACCATCTGAGTTTCGAGATCAGCGGCACCCAAGGCACGCTGGCGTTTGACCAGGAGCGCTTGAATGAACTGCGCCTGCACCGCATCGGCCAGGACGGCTTCCAGCGCCTGCTGGCTGGCCCCGCCCTGCCCGGCTATGCGGCGTTCAGCCCGGCGGCGGGGCATCAGTTGGGTTACAACGAATTGAAGACGTTGGAAGTGCACGAGTTGATCATGGCGCTGGCCGGCCAAGGGGATCAGGGGACGGACTTTGAAGCGGCGTGGGAGGTGGAGCGGTTGGCGACGGCGATTCGAGTGGCCGCCCTTGAGGAACGCTGGGTAAAAGTGGGCACGGTTTAAAAAGTGGGAGCGGGCTTGCTCGCGAATACGCTGTGTCAGTCGGCACCTTCAGTGCCTGAACCGCCGCATTCGCGAGCAAGCCCGCTCACACATTTGGTCATCTGAACCATTCAATCAGCGCAAGGCCCGACGCAGCACTTTGCCCACCGTGGTCTTGGGCAGTTCCGTGGTGCGAAACTCCACATACTTTGGCAGCTTGTACCCCGTCAGGTACTCCCGGCAGTGCGCAAGAATCTGCTCCTGGGTCAGGGTCGGGTCCTTGCGCACGACGATGATCTTGACCTTCTCCCCGGTCACTGGGTCTTCGACCCCAATGGCCGCCACTTCAGCAACCCCAGGGTGCATGGCCACCACGTCCTCGATTTCATTGGGGTACACGTTGAAGCCCGAGACCAGGATCATGTCCTTCTTGCGGTCCACCAGGCGGATATACCCGCGTGCGTCCATCACGCCGATGTCCCCGGTGGACAACCAGCCCTCGGCATCCAGCACCTCAGCGGTTTCCTTCGGCCGTTGCCAGTAGCCCTGCATCACTTGCGGGCCACGTACTTGCAACTCGCCCTGCTCGCCGATATCCGCCAGTTCGCCGTCTTCGCGTACGAAGCGCACCCAGGTAGAGGGCAATGGAACGCCAATGCTGCCGGTGAATTCCATCTCGCGCATGCGGGAAATATCAATAGGGCTGATGCTCACCACGGGCGAGCATTCGGTCAGCCCGTAGCCTTCGATGATCGGCAGCCCGGTCACCTCTTTCCAGCGCTTGGCCACGGCGGTGTGGGTGGCCATGCCGCCAGCAATCACCAGGCGCAGGTCGGAAAAGTCCCGTGCACAAAATTCCTTGTTCTCCAGCAACCCGTTGAACAGCGTGTTCACCCCGGCAATGCCATTGAAGCGTTCCTTGCGCAGGATCATTTGCACGCGCTTCACGTCCCGAGGGTTGGCGATGAGGATATTGCGCCCGCCCAGGCACATGAACATCAGGCAGTTCACCGTCAGTGAGAAGATGTGGTACAGCGGCAGCAAGGTCACGTTGGTTTCCTGCTTGTGCAGGTTTAACTGGTCACCGACCCAGGCCTTGGCTTGCAGCAGGTTGGCAATGATATTGCGATGGCTGAGCATCACGCCCTTGGCATCGCCGGTGGTGCCGCCGGTGTATTGCAGGAAGGCCAGTTCATCGCGGTGCAGGCTGACCGGCAAATGGTGCATGGCCCTGCCCTGTTTGAGCACCTGGTTGAAACGCAGCGAACCGGGCAGCCTGAAGGCCGGTACCTGCTTCTGCACGCTGCGCAGGATGAAGTTCATTGCCGCGCCCTTGAAGGTGCCCAGCAAGTCGCCAATGGCCGCGACCACCACTCGCTTGACGCTGCTGCCCACCATGGCTTTTTCCAGGGTATGCGCGAAATTTTCGAAGATCACCACGGTTTCGGCGCCACTGTCCTTGAGCAGGTGCTTGAGTTCGTGGGCGGTGTACAACGGGTTGACGTTGACCACCACCGCCCCGGCCAGGATCGTGCCCAGCAGGCAGATCGGGTACTGCAAGCAGTTGGGCATCATCAGGGCCACGCGGTCGCCCTTCTTCACGCCCTGGTCCTGCAGCCAGGCGGCAAAGGCAATGCCCTGGGTGCGCCAATCGGCATAGGTCATTTGCGTGCCGATGCTGACGTAGGCCACCCGTTCACGGAACTTCTCCAGATGCTCCAGGAACACTTCGCGCAGCGACGGGTAATCCTCGATCCCGGCGTCAATGTCCGCTGGCACGCCGGGCAGGTAAGTGTTCAACCAAATACGTTCGGTGTGTTCCAGGCTGATAGCGTTCATCGCAGTGTCCTTATTGTTGTTTTTGATAGCGCTACTTTTCGACGATGGCGGTGATGCCCAACCCACCCGCCGCGCAGATCGAAATCAGGCCGCGACCGCCACCGCGTTCATGGATGGCCTTGGCCAGCGCCGCCAGTTGCCGGCCACCGGTGGCCGCAAACGGATGGCCGCAGCCCAATGAGCCGCCGTTGACGTTCATCTTGGCCCGGTCGATGGCGCCCAGGGGGGCGTCAAGGCCGAGTCGCTCGCGGCAATACTGCGGGTCTTCCCACGCCTTGAGCGTGCACAACACCTGGGCGGCGAACGCTTCGTGGATCTCGAAGAAGTCGAAGTCGGCAAACCTCAAGCCTTCCCGCGCAAGCATGCGTGGCACGGCGTAAGCCGGCGCCATCAGTAGGCCCTCGGTGCCGTCGACAAAATTCACCGCAGCCGTTTCGCCGGTGCGCAAGTAGGCCAACACCGGCCAGCCATTGGCGGCGGCCCATTCTTCACTGGCCAGCAGCACCACCGAGGCGCCATCGGTCAGGGGCGTGGAGTTGCCGGCGGTGAGCGTGCCGTTCTGGCGGTCGAAGGCCGGCGACAAGCCGGCGAGCTTTTCCAGGCTGATATCGGCACGCAGGTTGTTGTCACGGGCCAAGCCGCGATGGGGGCTGATCAGGTCGTCGAAGAAGCCGCGTTTATAAGCCGCATCCAGGCGCTGGTGGCTGGTGAGGGTCAGCTCGTCCTGGGCCAGGCGCTTGATCTGCCAGCGCTTGGCCATTTCTTCGCAGTGCTCGCCCATGGACAGGCCGGTGCGCGGCTCGCCATTGCGCGGCAGCAACGGTTTGAACAGCATCGATGGGCGTACGTTCATCAAGGCCTTGAGCTTGTCGCCCAGGCTTTTGGCGCGATTGGCCGCAAGCAAGGTATGGCGCAAGGATTCGTTGATGCCAATGGGCGCGTCGGAGGTGGTGTCGGCACCACCGGCAACGCCCACTTCGATCTGGCCGAGGGCGATTTTATTAGCCACCAGCAGCGCAGCTTCAAGCCCTGTGCCACAGGCTTGTTGCACATCATAGGCAGGGGTTTGCGCAGACAACGTGGTGGACAACAGCGCCTCGCGGGCCAGGTTGAAATCCCGTGAGTGCTTGATCACCGCTCCGGCGGCAAACTCACCCAGGCGTTGGCCGTGCAGGTTGTAGCGCTCCACCAATCCTTGCAGGGCGGCGACCAGCAGGTCCTGGTTACTGTCGTGGGCATACACCGTGTTGGAGCGCGCAAATGGAATACGGTTGCCGCCGATAATCGCCACGCGGCGGGTCGGGGCTGGGGTAAAACTGTGGTCACTCATTGCTGGCTCTCTTTCCAAATGAATAGCCCGCGCATATGGGGCTTGTCCCCGGCGAAATTGCGCACTTCGAACTCGCGTCGTGGCCCGCTCACGGGGTGGCCCCACAGGGCTACCTGGCCGGGCAGGAAGATCGGCAATTTGAAGTCGCAATGGGCCTCGGCCTGGTCCAGGCCACCGGGCGGCTGTTGCGCTGCCAATGCGCGGCCCAGGGTCCACATGCCATGGGCGATGGCGCGACGAAAGCCGAAGAGCCTGGCACCGATGACCGACGTGTGAATGGGATTGAAATCCCCCGAGACCTTGGCAAAGCGTCGCCCCAGGTCGGCGGGCAGTACCCAGCGCTGGGTGCGTAACAGACCGTCTTCCTGTAGCGGCAGAGGGTCATTCCAGGGTTCACCCACCGGATTGCTGACGTCACGGCGCAAATACAGACTGTCGCTTTCCCACACCAGGGTTTCCTGGCTGTAGGCACGGGTGGCGATACTCAAGGCCTGCCCTTTTGGATGGGCCACCCAGCGCTCGCAATACACCTCCAGGCGCAGCGCCTGGCCCTCGTGCAGGCGCTGGTGCTGATGAATGCGATTGGCCAGGTGCACCATGCCACTGGCCGGGTACGGGAAGCTCGGCCGGGTCAGCAGCATGAGGTGCAGAGGGAACGCCAGCACATGGGGATAGGACAATGGCACGCCCTGTTCGCGACGAAAGCCACACGCCCGTGCGTAAGCGGCGATACCGGCCGACGAAAGCTCCACCGCGCTGCGCACCAGGCGTGCTGCAGGCAATGGCGGCGCACCGTCGAGTTTGGGTTTGCGCAAGGCGCGCAGGCCGTCGAGCAACAACTGCGTGCGCGACGGCGGTGGGTCGATAATCTGCGTCACGTAGTCCATCGGTCAGGCTCCCAACAGGCTTTGGCCGCACACCCGCACCACCTGGCCATTGACGCCGCCCGACGCCGGATGCGCCAGCCAGGCAATGGTCTCGGCCACGTCGATGGGTTGCCCGCCCTGGGACAACGAATTCATGCGCCGCCCCGCTTCGCGGATCATCAGCGGGATCTTCGCGGTCATCTGGGTCTCGATAAAGCCGGGTGCCACCGCGTTCACCGTGACCTGCCGGACTGCCGCACGCGGTGCCAGGCCCTGTACCAGGCCTATCACACCGGCCTTGGACGTGGCGTAGTTGCTCTGCCCCAGGTTGCCGGCGATACCGGAAATCGACGACACGCACACAATGCGCCCACCAGGGTTCAAGCCCTGACTGTCGAGCAAGGCCTCACTGAGCTGCCACGGTGCTTCGAGATTGACCGCCAGCACACTGCGCCAGGCGCCCTCGGTCATTTTGGCGATGGTCTTGTCGCGGGTGATCCCGGCGTTGTGCACCACCACATCAAAGGCGCCGTATTGGCTGACGTGGGTTTGCAACAGTGAGGCGGTGTCGGCGGCGGTAATATCCAGAGGCAACGCCGAACCGCCCACGCTGGTCGCCGCCTGCTGCAAGGCTTCCTGGGCCTGGGGCACGTCCACACACACCACATGGGCACCGTCCCGCGCCAGCACCTGGGCAATCGCCAGGCCGATGCCACGGGAGGCGCCGGTGACCAGGGCGCGTTTGCCGGCAAAGGGTTTGTCCCAGTTGATGGCGGCATGGCCATCGACCGGTTTTTCCAGGCGCACCACCTGCCCCGAGACATAGGCGGAACGGCGCGACAGGAAAAACCCCAGGCTGCTGTCCAGCGCGTCTTCCGCGCCCGGCGCCACGTACAGCAGTTGCACGGTGATCGCGCGGCGCAGCTCCTTGGCCAGCGACCGCACCAAGCCTTCAAGGGCGCGTTGGGCGATGGCCTGGGGCAAGTCGTCGCAATGCTCGGGTGCCGTGCCGAGCACCACTACTCGGCCATGCTGGCTGAGGCGCTTGGCATTGCTGTGAAAGAACAGGTAAAGCTCATCCAACTGTTGCAGGTCGGTCACGCCGCTGGCGTCGAACACCGCGCCTTGCACCTTGACCGTGGACGGTGCCTTGAGCGTCGCCGGGCTCGCGGCGACGGTGTCGGTGGCGCTGAACACGCGCTGCACCGAGGCCACCAGGCGCCCTGCCCCGGCGATGATCACAGGATTAGCCAGGCCGGCCTGGCCGCTGCGATGCCGTTGCAGGGGCAAGGGTTGCGGCAAGCCGACCGCCTGGGCCAGACGCCGGCCCCAGGGAGAATTGACGAACGAAAGGTAGCTGTCACTCATAAGGAGTCCACTCACAACACAGTTCTTGCCTGATAAACCGGTCAAATGTGGGGAACTGGATCGCCCTCTGTAGGAGCGAGCTTGCTCGCGAAAAACGTCAACGATAACGCTGGCTTCCTGAATCAACGCGGCGCCTGTGAGTTCTTCGCGAGCAAGCTCGCTCCTACAAAAAGCCTTCTGCCTGGTATTCAAGGCAAGCAGTTCCCACCTGTGGACCGGGTTTTCTCTTAATTGACCGGGACGCTGCGCCGTTTGGCCACCGGCTCGAGCGCCTGCTTACGCTGCTGCAGAGCCTCCAGCAAACCAAAGTCCTGGGGAAAGTCGTCCACCTGGATACCGTGGTCGGCGTATTCCACATAGCGCGCCAGCAAGGCGTCTTCGTCGTCGCTGATCAAATCCAGCGCCCGCGCCTTCACGCGCCAATCGGTGAAGGCCGTGGCAGAAATCGGCAGCGGGCCGAGCAGACCTTGCTTGATGGCGGGCTTGAGCCGCGCCTCGATCAGCTCCACTTGGGGCAGCAAACGGAAACCCAATTCGCCGTAGGCCAGCTTGTCGACTTCCGCACGTGGGATGTAGGAGTTGGCCAGCAAACGGTCGCGGGTCTCGCCAGGGGTCTGCACCACCTCCGCCACCTGCGCCAACAGGCGGTCCGACGGTTTGCGCAGCGGGATGCCAAACGGAAAGCTCAAGGTGCGCACTACTGCTGCTGCGGGTTTTGAAGGGTAGTTGTCGAGCACTTCGGCCAAGGCTTCGTGGGCGCGCAACAAGGCGTCCTGGGCCGCCCAGTGCACCAGCGGCAAGTCCGCCTGGGGCCTACCGTCATCCTCGAAGCGCTTGAGCACGCAAGACAGGATGTACAGCTGCGACAAAATATCCCCCAGGCGCCCGGTAATACTTTCCTTGCGCTTGAGGGCACCGCCCAGCACGCCCATGGAAATATCCGAGATCAGCGCCAGCACCACCGACAGCCGATTGGCCTGGCGGTAGTAGGCAGCCAGCGCCGGGTCGGTCTTGGCCGGCGCCGCGATCAGGCGCCCGCCGGTCAGGGCATGCACCGCTGCGCGTACGGTGTTGGCCACGACAAAACTCACATGGCCAAACATTGCGCTGTCGAAGTCTTCCAAGGCCTTGCGCCGGTCGGGGTTGTGCGCCGCCTCCATCTCGCGGAACACGTAGGGATGGCAACGAATCAAGCCCTGGCCAAAGATGATCAGGCATCGGGTCATGATGTTCGCGCCCTCCACCGTAATGGCGATGGGACTTTGCTGGTAGGCACGGGCGAGGAAGTTATTGGGGCCCATGCAAATGCCTTTGCCGGCGACGATGTCCATGCCGTCGTTGACGATGATGCGCGCCCGCTCTGTGACGTGGTACTTGGCAATGGCCGAGATCACCGACGGTTTCTCGCCGGCGTCCAGGGATGCCACCGACACCTTGCGCACCGCATCACAGGCATACAGATGCCCGGCCATGCGCGCCAGCGGCGCCTGTACACCTTCGAACTTGCCGATGGGCAGGCCGAATTGCTTGCGCATCGCCGCATAGGCTGTGGTACCGCGCACCGCCACTTTACCCAGGCCGACGTTGGCCGAAGGTAGGGAAATCGCCCGACCTGCCGCCAGGCATTCCATCAACATGCGCCAACCGTTGCCGATTTGTTCGCGGCCGCCGATCACCCATTCCAAGGGAATGAACACATCCTTGCCGGTGGTTGGGCCATTCTGGAAAACCGCATTCAACGGCCAGTGACGCCGGCCGCTGTTTACCCCTGGATGGGAGGTGGGGATCAACGCACAGGTAATGCCCAGGGAACCTGGCGCGCCAAGCAAGCCCTGCGGGTCTTCGGCGCGGAACGCCAGGCCCAGCACCGTGGCAATCGGGCCGAGGGTGATGTAGCGCTTGTCCCAGGTCACTTTGAAACCCAGTACTTCCTCGCCCTCATGCATGCCTTTGCAGACAATGCCCAGGTCGGGGATCGCGCCTGCATCCGAGCCGGCATAAGGGCTGGTCAGGGCGAAACACGGAATGTCGTCACCGCGTGCCAGGCGCGGCAGGTAGTAGTTGCGCTGGGCGTCGGTGCCGTAATGCAGCAGCAGCTCGGCCGGGCCCAGGGAATTGGGGACCATCACCGAAATCGCTGCCGCCGAGCAGCGTGTCGACAGCTTCATCACCACCTGGGAATGGGCGTAGTGGGAGAAGCCTTTGCCGCCGTACTGCTTGGGAATGATCATGCCGAGGAACCCGGCATCCTTGGTGTACTGCCAGCCTTCGGGGGACATGTCCTGCCAGACCTGCGTGGTTTCCCAGTCGTTGGCGATGTCGCACAGGGTTTCGACTTCGTTGTCGAGGAAGGCTTGCTCCTCCGCGCTCAGGCTGGCCGGCGCGGCTTGCAGCAGACGCTGCCAGTCGGGCTTGCCGCTGAACAGCTCGGCATCCCACCACACGGTGCCGGACTCGATAGCCGCACGCTCGGTATCGGACATCGCCGGCATGATCGTGCGAAACAGGCCCAGAGCCTTGGTGGACAACAGTTTGCGGCGCAGGGGTTTGATCGCCAGCACCAAGGCGGGCAGCACCACCAGCACTGCCGCCAAGGCAATGCCCGGCACGGCCACTGCGTTGAACAGGTAACCCACCACCAACCAGACCAGGCCAGCGCCCAGCCACAAGGTAGCGGCGGCTTGTCGATACGCCAGGGTAATCGCGGCGGCGAGACCCACCAATAACCAGATAAGCATGGGGATACCTCTACTTGATTCAGGGTGTGGCAAACGCGTGGGCAACTCGATATGAACTGCGGCTGAAAACCACACTACAAACTTTAAAGAGCAAATTCAAATTTTGTTTTGAAATTTTTATTTAATCATTAAGCCAAAAAAAACACGGCTGAATGCCTCAACCGGTCCTCACCGACATAGATCACCGCCCTGTAGAAAGACGCAGCTCGGAGGAAGGCTGCAAGATGCGCTTGCCGCCCTCCGCCATCGTCCTCAGGCCCCGTCAGAACGCATAGGTCGCTGACAAACTGACCACATCACCGGAAGACTCGGCCTTGCCATCCAGACTTGCACCGCCCAGTCGGTCGATGTTTTTGGTCTTGAGATTGACCTTCTGCACGAACTGATGGGAATAGGCCACATCCAGACTCAAGCCCTTGACCGCCTTCACATCGTAGCCAGCCCCCAGCGAAAGGAACGTACGGTCGCCATCGGGGATACGTGGATCGCGGGTGGAGTTACGTGTAGGCGTCTGGTCGATAGCCACGCCGGCACGCAAGGTCAGTTCATCGGTCGCACGGTAGTCACCGCCGAGGGAGTACATCCAGGTGTTTTTGTAGTTGTAGGGAATGGAGACAATGCGCATATCGCCGGAGTCGAGGGTCAGGTCCTTGAACGACGACCATTCGGTCCACGTGACGCTGGCACCCAAGGTCAGGCGATCGTTGAACTGATGCACCCAATCCAGGCCCGCGGTGGCAGGAATATCCAGTTGAACCTTGGCATGCGCACCGTTGGGGGCCAATTCCAGCCCGGGGTAGGCGGTGTTGACCAGCGTACCGGTGCCCCCGAATGGGCTGGGCTGAGTCATAAGGTTGTAGGAAAACTGATCGGCGTACAGGTTGTACTTACCCGTCATCTTGTTTTTGATCTTGGCGTGGTAATTCAGGCCCAGGGTGTCGCGCTCGGTGGGCTTCCACACCACGCCGGCAAACCAGCCAGTAGAAATATTGTCGACCTTGACCCGCATCAGCGCATGGCCCACGTCTGAGGGGAAGTTGATCCCGCCCAGCTCGGAGTCCGACACTGCCGCAGCGGACAACAGGTCGACGTTCTGGCTGACGAAGCCCTTGCTGTGCTGCACGATCATGCCGCCGCCCACGGAGAACTGGTCGTTGACTTTAAACGACAGCGAGCCCGTCAACCCGACGGTTTCGATTTTGGTATCCACGGCAAAGTCGCGCAGTTTGGAGTCTTCATTCCAGGTAGAGCGCATGCCCTGAGGTACCACTTGGCTCAAACCGAAGGCAAACCGGTCGCCCAAGGGCATTACCATGAAGCCGGTGGGCAGCCAGGCCGTGAAGCCGCCCTGGCCACCGTCGTTGTTATTGACAGCGGTTGCGGCGCCATCGGGAAAACCGTTCTCGTCCAACGGCGTACTGGAAATCGGGTTGCCGGCGTAATCCGAGGCACTGCCCTTATACTTGATCTTGATGCGCGCATAGTCGACCGTGAATTGCGCAACATTGTGTTCGACAAACGCCATGGCGGCCGGGTTGTTGTAGGCCGAGCTAGGGTCGTTCTTGAACAACGAGCCGCCGGCAAATGCCCTGCCCCAACCAGGTGCGCCGTAGGTCGGGGTTGAAAAACCGCCAGCCTGTGCAGGCGCGATGAAGGCGGTTACCCCTCCCATCAACGCCAGCCCCAGCAAAACCTGCACGTGTTGTTTCTTATTATTCATGCGGCACTCCTTTTTGTTATCCCTGTGAACCGGCCTCGCCCGTTCGTCTTGCTGCCCGGCACTGCCTGAACTGGCGCCTGGAAAAGGCGCCAGTCTTTCAGCAGGTGATCAACCCAGTGTTCCGACCGGCCATCAAGGCACGATGGTGAAGGTTGGGCTTGGGGTCACGCTCAAGCTCACCACGGTGCAGCTGCCGCTGAGCCCTTGGTTGGCCGCCGTCAGCACCCCACCGCTGTAGCCCACGGTGATGGTCGATGGGCCACAGTTAGAGGCTGGGTACAGGACCGAAGAGGCGATGGTATAGCCGACATTGGCGACCGAACCTGCCGCTGGGCCGGTGGCGGTCAATGTCCATGGCAACCCAGTGATTTTTGGCAATGCGCAAAGGCCGCTACCGCTCACCGTCACCCCGGTGATCTTGGCCACCCCAGTGGCGTCGACGTTGCCGGTAAAGTTGGCGGTGCAGTTAACGGTGGCCTGATAGGACGACGGTGACTTCACCGAAATAGTGCCAGGCGCCGTAAAGTTCGAATTAACCGGCGTGATGCTGTAGGCATTGGCCATGGAAGCAGCACCCATGCAAACAGCCAAGGCAGAGAGCGACACGAGAGTTTTCAAGCTTTTCATTGTTTTTCCTCACATGTTATGGCGATTCATTTCGCCAGGGGTAATGGCCATGATCGAGAGGTCACGGTGAAACTGCAGAACTTCCCTTTCCAGCCAAATTTCAATGCATTTACCGCTACAACTGTCGGAACGTGTTATTCGACAACTTTGAAGTTGGGCGGCATCTTGATCGACACCGTCTTGATCTTGCAGTCTTCGCCAATCGCAACATCAGCGGCTTCCAACTTGCCGGTGGCGTTATCCCAAGTTCCGTCGGCCGTCGACGGCCCACACTTGCCGCCCAGGCCAAAGGCATGCACGTCCACGCTGATCTTCGACATGGAGCCGCTTTTTGTATCTTTGGCGATTAACACCCAAGGCAAGTTGATGGCTTCGACACGGCTGCACTTGAGGCCACCGTCGAACTCGACTTTGTCGACATTCACCGATGAACCATCGGCTGCAACCTTGCCGGCTACCTTGATGGTGCAGTCGGCACTGATGAGCTTGCCTTTGGAAAAGCTGATAGGCCCTTGGGCGGTGAAGGCACTGCCAGCGGGTTCGATACGCGCAGCCTGGGCCTGGTGGTAAGCAATCAGGCCCATGGCCGCCAACAGGATGTGGGCGGTGAACTTGGCAGAACTTTGCATGGTGTACGTCCTTCCCTTGAAATTATTGTTGTAGGGTCAAACCAGGTTCTTGCACTCAAAACGCCGGGCGACAAGGACCTGCGCGATACACAGATCCCGAGTGCACCCTGAAGGCTTACTTCATCTCAAAACGGCTTGGCACTACCGCTGTACTTCTCCAGGTACTTCAAACGCTTTGACGGCTGAAGATTGGTCAGGTTGATATCGCCGGCATAGTGATTCAGTACACGATGGTCCATGCGACGCCGCCACAAGTACGGCACATAAGCCCAGACAATCATGCTGGCGTAGCCATACGGAAGTTGCGGTGATTCATCAAAGTGACGCAGCGACTGATAACTACGCGTAGGGTTGGCATGGTGATCGGAGTGCCGCTGCAACTGGAACAGAAAGATATTGGTGACAATTCGATTACTGTTCCACGAGTGACGCGGTGAGCAGCGTTCATAACGGCCATTGGGCAACTTCTGACGCTTGAGGCCGTAATGCTCGACGTAGTTCACCACTTCCAGCAACGAGAACCCGTAGATGCCCTGGATAATCAGGAACGGAATTACCGCCGCCCCCAGCCAGGCAATCATTGCGCCCCACAACACCACGCTGTACATCCAGGCGCTGAGCACGGCGTTCTTCCAGTGCAAGGTCGGCAGGCCGAGTTTGCGCAGGCGTTCGCGCTCCAGGTTCCAGGCCGACACAGCGCTGAACCACACCGAACGCGGCAGGAATGCCCAGAAACTTTCACCGAGGCGCGAGCTGGCGGGGTCTTCCGGAGTGGCGACCCGTACGTGATGGCCACGGTTATGTTCGGTGTAGAAGTGGCCGTAGAAGGTCGGCGCCAGGGTGACCTTGGCCAGGAACACTTCCAGGGGTTTGGGTTTGTGCCCTAGTTCATGGGCGGTATTGATAGCAATACCGGTGGCGGCACCGGTGGACATGGCCATGCCCACATAAGTCAACCAGCTGACTGCACCGTGAAGTTCAGTGCGGGCGGTGATGAACGCGGCGGTCCTGGCCAGCCAGTTCGAGGGTTCCAGGGTGGCCGTGGCGTGCAACAGGCCGCCGTTGATGATCCAGTCTATACCGCCCGCAGCGAGCCAACCGGTGATGACCACCGAGGCAATCACAAACAGCACGCCGGTGTAGACGATCCAGCGGTAGTAGCGTTGGGATTCAAGGTGGCTGACCGCAGATTCGGGCGGGTTGCTGACGTCTTCGCCGAGCAGGCCGTCAATCAGCGGGATCAAGCCGAAGATCACCAGCACGCCCACCCACCACAGTTGTTGCACGCCTGTGGTGATGGCAAGGGCGCCGGAGAGCAAGGGCGTCGCCAGCGGCATGATGCCGAGCCACCACAGGTGGCGTTTGCCGTCGGCCCAGACATGCGGGGCTGCCAGAGTCTGGTTCATGGCAGCCTCCGAACGCATTCGGTGGGCAACGAGACAGACGACAGGTATACGGAGCGTTGACTGCTCCGGGAAATCAACCATGCGATAAAAGGCGTTTTTTTCATTATTTTATTCGCTCTTAGGCATTTCAAAAATAATTTCAAATTACACATTGAAATAATTTTTTTAAATAAATAGCGCGGAATCGTTAGGTCGTCAACTAGTTTCTCCAGCCCTTTTTTCCGTGACCGAGCAGTCTCTTTTCAGCCGTTTGGTCAGGTACTCAAGGGCAGGCGTCAACGCCAGGCGCCGCAGTCAGGTGGCACTGTTACTGGCTCGCCAGGGCGACAGGTGGGTTTATCGGCCGGACGCTCTCGCCGGGTCGAGCCCGCTTGGCCACCTGCTCCACCAGCGCCGCCACGCGCTCGGTGGCGGTGATCGGCAACATATGCCCACGGCCTTCAATCACCTGCATTTTCAGCCCTGGCACCTTGCTGGCCAGGGTCTGGCCGTGTTTCTGGAAGTCGAGCACCTTGTCCTGCGCCCCGTAGATCAGGCCGATGGGCAGGGTCAATCGTGAGTAGCGCTTGACCATCTCCGGCAGGTGGTCGTTGACCCGGTTGATCTCGGTTGACGCCGCGTAGAAATTGTCGGGTCGCATGCCCAGCAAACCGCCGCCACGGGTGGCGAAGTCCGGCGGCGCAGGATCGGGGGCAAATACGCCCTTCACCACCGAGTCTTTGGTCAGCAGGCCGATGGGCAGGGTCAAGGTGTGCGCTACCCAGCGCCGCAGCCAGGCCGGGCGCACGGCCAGAGACAGGAACACCAGCGGCAGCATGCGTTGGGGGTGAGTCAAGGGCGCAACCAGCACCAGCCCGGATACGGCATGGGGATGGTCGAGGGCCAGCGCCAGGGCAATCGCGCCGCCCAGGGAGTGCCCCAGTACCAGCGGTTTACCCAGATCCAGCGTATTGATGAAGGCCGCGATTTGTCGCGCCTGGGCCGGCAAGTCTGCCGGCGTGCCGCTGTGCCGGGTGGAATAGCCTGAGCCCGGCCGGTCGAGGCTGATGACCCGAAAATGCTCACGCAACTGGCCGGACAAGGCATAGGTCAGGTTGCGACTGCTGCCCATCAGCCCGTGAATCATCACCAGCGGCGGGCCCTTGCCCTCTTCGACATAATGAAAGCGCTCGCCATCCACCTCGACGAAACGCCCGTTGATCGGCACGGTCGCTTCAATGCGCCGCGTCATCCAGGCACTCAAGCCCCATAACGCAGCACTGGCGCCCGCCAGCACACCCGCAGCGACAACCCATTCGACAGCCATAGCTCGGTCCTCTGCTTCCCTGCTGCTGGCGACCCGACCGGAATTGATCTGACCCCAGCCATCGTCTACGCCCTGGACCTACACTTCATGCATACCACGTTCATCCGTCGGACAAATCGCTCATGCGCAACAAGGTCCTAGCGTAGGCGAATTTTTCAGGTAGATTATTTAAAATCTTTTTTAAAATAAATAATTCAATTTTCCTTTGCAATGGTGTTCTATCTAAAAGACAAAACAAAAACAGGAGCACATCCGATGCCCAAGCGTTTTATTGACGAGGCAGCCCTATGAATGCCCCCAGCGACTCAATTGACATCGCCATCATTGGCTCCGGGTTCGCGGGCCTGTGCATGGCGATCAAACTCAAGGAAGCCGGGCTCACCGACTTCTTTATTGCCGAACAGGCCGAGACCCTAGGCGGTACGTGGCGCGACAACCACTACCCAGGTTGCGCCTGCGACGTGCAGTCCCATGTGTATTCGTTTTCCTTTGCGCCCAACCCGAACTGGACGCGACAGTTCGCGGCGCAACCCGAGATCCGCGCCTATCTGGAAGACTGCGCCAGGCGCTTCGAACTGGCGCCCTACCTGCGCTTTGGCATGGGCCTGCAACGTGCGGTGTTTGATGAACAGCAGCAGCGCTGGCAGCTGACCTTCAGTAACGGCCGCCACGTCAGCGCACGGGTGCTGGTGTCGGGCATGGGGGGGTTGTCACGCCCGGCAATGCCGGATATCCCAGGGTTGGACAGCTTCAGGGGCAAGCGCTTTCACTCCCAGCAGTGGGATCACGAGTATTCCTTGAAGGGCAAGCGCGTGGCGGTGATCGGCACCGGTGCCAGCGCTATCCAGTTCGTGCCGCAGATCGCCCCGCAGGTAGCGCACCTGGACCTGTTCCAGCGCACACCGCCGTGGATTATGCCCAAGCCTGATCGGCCGATTTCCGCTGCCGAGCGCTGGTTGTTCAAGCATGTACCACTCACCCAAAAGCTGGTGCGCGCTACGCTTTACTGGGCGCTGGAAGGCCGTGTGGTGGGCTTTGCCCTGCATCCACGCCTGATGAAAATGGTGCAGAAAATCGCCCTGCGTCATCTGCGCAAACAAGTGGCCCGCCCTTCCCTGCGCAAAACCCTGACGCCGGACTACACCATCGGCTGCAAGCGGGTGTTGATCTCCAACGATTACTACCCGGCACTCTCGCGCAGCAATGTAGAGGTGGTCACCGACAGCGTACTGCGCATCGAAGCCGACGGCGTGGTTACCGCCGACGGTATCAAGCACCCCGCCGATTGCCTGATCTTCGGCACGGGTTTCCAGGCCAGCGACCCGTTGCCCCATGGCTGCATCATCGGCCGTGACGGCATCGACCTGATGGACGCCTGGCGCGATGGCGCCCATGCCTACAAAGGCACCACCGTGCCGGGCTACCCGAACCTGTTTCTGATCGTGGGCCCCAACACCGGCCTGGGGCATAACTCGATGATCCTGATGATCGAGGCCCAGGTCGCGTACATCCTCGACGCCCTGAAACACATGCAGCGCCAGCGCCTTACCACGGTAGAGGTCAAGCCCGCCGTGGAGCACGCCTACAACCAGCAGTTGCAGGACAAGCTCAAGCGCACCATCTGGAACACCGGCGGCTGCCAGAGCTGGTACCTCGACCCGCGCACCGGCAAGAACACCACGCTGTGGCCCGGCTCAACCTGGCGCTTCAAACAGGTCACCCGGCATTTTGCCCTCAAGGACTACAGCGTCAGCCAGGCGCCGGCGCCCGCCCTGCCGCGAGCGGTTGCAACGCCCCACTCCACCACAGAAGGCAGCCTGTCATGAAGTCATTCAACGGCCGCGTCGCGGCGATCACCGGCGCGGCTTCCGGCATGGGCCGCGCACTGGCCCTGGCCCTGGCGCGGGAGGGGTGCCACCTGGCGCTGGCAGACAAAAACAGCCAGGGCCTGGAACAGACCCTGGCGCTGATCCGCACCTCGACCTTGTCGCCCGTCACTGTCACCACCCAAGTGCTGGACGTGTCCGACCGCCAGGCCATGCTCGATTGGGCGGCGCGTTGCGCGGCCGAGCACGGCCAGGTCAACCTGGTCTTCAATAATGCCGGGGTGGCGCTGTCGAGCACCGTCGAAGGCGTGGATTACACCGACCTGGAATGGATCGTCGGCATCAACTTCTGGGGAGTGGTGCATGGCACCAAGGCATTCCTGCCGTACCTCAAGGCCAGCGGCGACGGGCATATCATCAATACGTCCAGCGTGTTCGGCCTGTTCGCCCAGCCCGGCATGAGCGGCTACAACGCCACCAAGTTCGCCGTGCGCGGTTTCACCGAAGCCTTGCGCCAGGAGCTCGACCTGCAACGCTGCGGCGTCTCGGCCACCTGTGTACACCCCGGCGGCATTCGTACCGATATCTGCCGCAGCAGCCGCATCGACGCGAACATGACCGGCTTTCTCATCCACAGCGAGCAACAAGCCCGCGCCGATTTCGAAAAACTCTTCATCACCGACGCCGACCAGGCCGCCAAAGTGATCTTGCAAGGCGTACGCAAAAACAAGCGCCGCGTGCTGATTGGCCGCGATGCCTATTTCCTCGATCTGCTCGCCCGTTGCCTGCCGGCGGCCTATCAGGCCCTGGTGGTGTTTGCCAGCAAGCGCATGGCGCCCAAGCCGCGCACACCAGTGTTTGAAACCAACGACGAGCCTCGACTCTGAACAGGAGCACGCACCATGCTGCCGATCCGTCGCGATATCCGTTTTGCCTTGCCTGCCGAGCGCATCAAGAACTGGCACGAACAAGGGCCTGTGGTCAGCCATTTCTTCAATGCCCTGTCGTTGCTGTTTCCCCAGGGCGAACTGTTCTTCATGGACAGCGTGCGCCACTACCGTGGGCAGATCGACGATGCCGAACTGAAAAAAGAGATCCAGGGGTTTATCGGCCAGGAGGCCATGCACAGCCGTGAACACGTGGCGTATAACGACTTGCTGCAAGCGGCCGGCCTGCCGGCGCACACCCTTGACCGACGCTTGAAGTTCTTCCTCGACCTGCAGAAAAAACACCTGCCGCCATCGTTCAACCTGGCGGTGACCATCGCCCTGGAACACTACACCGCCATGCTCGCCGAAATCCTGCTGAGCGACCCGTCGCGCTTTGGCGACTCACTCAAGGGTTACCAGCAGATGTGGTACTGGCACGCCCTGGAAGAAACCGAACACAAAGCCGTGGCGTTCGATGTGTGGAACAGGGTGATCAAACCAGGGCCTGCACGTTACCTGCTACGCACGGGGACCATGCTGACCACCAGCGTGCTGTTCTGGGTGGTGGTGCTGGATTTTCACGTGCGCCTGTTGATTGCCGACCGCACTTCGGGCGGCACGCTGAAGGGCTTGTGGCGCATGGTGAAGTTCTTGTATGGGCCCAAGGGGGTGTTTCCACGGATGTTCCGGCCGTGGCTGCATTATTTCAAGCCGGGCTTTCATCCTTGGGATCATGACAACCGAGCACGGTTGGCGGGCATTGACCGGTTGGTCGAAGAGATAGAGCGCACGCGCCGCAGCTATGAATCGGCCTAGTGCCAGGGATCAATCCTGCCGCCTGTAGGAGCGAGCTTGCTCGCGAAAAACGTCAACGATGACGCGTGCTTCCTGAATGAACGCGGCGCCTGTGAGTTCCTCGCGAGCAAGCTCGCTCCTACATAAAGCAATGAGGTTTACGCCAGGCTCTTGCTGACCACCTCAAACACATCGCTGGACAGCTCACCCGCACCCAGGATGCGCTCCAGCTCCGCTTTCATCAGCGCCTGCCGTGCGCTGTCGTATTTACGCCAGCGTGTCAGCGGCGCCAGTTGGCGCGAGGCGATCTGCGGGTTCAACGTATTGAGCTGGATCACCAGGTCCGCCAGGAAACGGTAGCCCGAGCCATCCGCCGCATGGAAGTTGATCAGGTTCTGCCCGGCAAATGCGCCCACCAGCGCGCGCACCTTGTTGGGGTTCTTGATGGTGAACGCCGGGTGCTCCATCAACGCCTTGACCCGTGCCAGCCCGCCCGGCAAGGTGCTGCCGGCCTGTACGCTGAACCATTGGTCCATGACCAGCGGGTTGTCCTTGAAGTTTTCGGCAAACACCGCCAAGGCCTGGGCTTTCTCTGCTTCGAACGGCGAGTTCACCAACACCGCCAACGCCGTCAGGCGTTCGGTCATGTTATCGCTGGTGTCGAACTGATCCAGGGTGGCCGCCAATACTTCTGGCTTGCCGCTGAGCATCAAGTAAGACAGCGCGATGTTCTGCAGCGCACGGCGGGCGAAGTGCTCGGCCTCTGCCACGTAAGGCGTTTGCTTGGACAGCTCGCGGTTGGCCTGGTAGCGCAGCCACAAGCCTTCGAACAGGTTGTCGGCCAGTTGCTTGCGGGCAAACTCGCGGGCAGCGTGGATGGCATCCACATCCGCCACTTCGCTGATTTCCGTGAGATAGGCTTCGCTCGGCAGCGAGAGCATTTCGGCGACCATGGCCTGGTCCAGGCTTTCATCGCTCAACACCGTGCGCAGCGCGTCGATCAAGCGCTGATCAAGCTTCAGCGGCTGGCCAGCCTGGTGTTGGCCGATCAGTTCCTGCAATACCTGCACAGCCAACTGCTGGCCAGCATCCCAGCGGTTGAAACCGTCGCTGTCGTGCTGCATCAGGAACATCAGTTGATCGCGGCTGTAGGGGAAGCTGAGCTTCACCGGCGCCGAGAAACCACGCAGCAACGAAGGCAAGGGTTTTTCAGCGATGTCGACGAAGGTAAACGTCTGCTCCGCTTCGGTCACCGAGACTACCCGCGAAGTGTCGCCCGCTGTCGCTTCACCGGCCAGGCGCAAGGCAATGCCGGCGCCCTGCCCGTCCAGCAAGCCCAGCTCCACCGGGATCACAAAGGGCAGTTTCTCGACCTTGTCCGGAGTCGGCGGGCAGCTCTGGCGGAAGGTCAGGCTGTAGGTCTTGGCCGCCGCATCGTAGGCCTCGCTTACCGCCAGGCGCGGGGTACCTGCCTGGCTGTACCAGCGCTTGAACTGGCTGAGGTCGGCGCCATTGGCGTCTTCCATGGCCTTGATGAAGTCGTCGCAGGTCACGGCCTGGCCGTCATGGCGTTCGAAATACAGGTCGCTGCCTTTGCGAAAGCCTTCGGCACCGAGCAAGGTGTGGATCATGCCGACCACTTCCGAGCCCTTTTCATACACGGTCAGGGTGTAGAAGTTGGAGATCTCGATAAAGCTGTCCGGGCGCACGGCGTGGGCCATGGGGCCGGCATCTTCAGCGAACTGGTGGGTACGCAGGTACGCCACGTCCTGGATGCGTTTGACCGTGGCCGAGTTCATGTCGGCAGAGAAGCCCGAGTCACGGAACACGGTGAAGCCTTCCTTGAGCGACAGTTGGAACCAGTCGCGGCAGGTCACGCGGTTGCCCGACCAGTTATGGAAGTATTCGTGGGCGACGATGGCTTCAACGCGCTGGTGAGCGGCGTCTGTAGCGGTTTCGGCGCGGGCCAGCACGGCACTGGAGTTGAAGATGTTAAGGCCCTTGTTCTCCATGGCGCCCATGTTGAAATCGTTGACCGCCACGATCATGAAGATGTCGAGGTCGTACTCGCGACCATAAGTTTCTTCGTCCCAGCGCATGGATTTTTTCAGGCTGGTCATGGCGTGCTGGCACTTGTCGATGTTTTCCGGCTCGACGTAGATGCGCAACGCGACTTCGCGGTTGGTCATGGTGGTGAAGCTGTCTTCGACGCACCACAGGTCACCGGCCACCAGCGCAAACAGGTACGCCGGCTTCTTGAACGGATCTTCCCAGGTCGCCCAATGCCGGCCGTCTTCGCCAGGGCCGCTGGCAATCGGATTGCCGTTGGACAACAGCACCGGGTAGCTGTGCTGCTCGGCGATCACCGTGGTGGTGAACACACTCATCACGTCCGGGCGGTCGAGGTAATAGGTGATCTTGCGGAAACCTTCGGCCTCGCACTGGGTGCAGAACATGCCGCTGGATTTGTACAAACCTTCCAGGGCAGTGTTGGTTTCCGGATGAATCTTGACGGTAGTGTCGAGGGTGAAGGTCTCACTCTTTGGCTGCACGGTCAGGTGGCTGTCGGTCAGCTGGTAGTCAGCGTCCGTGAGCGGCTGGTCGGCCAGGTTGACACTCAACAGCTCAAGTTGCTGGCCGTCGAGCACCAATGGTGGCAAACCGGCGCCACGCTCGGGATTGCGGCGCATCACCAGCTGCGCGTGGACCAGGCTGTGGTCCTCGAACAACTCGAAGGTCAGGTGCGTCTCGTCGATCAGGTAGTCCGGCGCCTGATAGTCCTTCAGGTAAATCATCTTCGGTTGTTCGGTGCGCATGCTTGGGATCCTTCTACTGATGCACGGCGAGCTGGTAGGCCGTGTATTTACGAATATTGATAACGCCGGTATCGAAGATCAGGTATTGGCCCTTGATCCCCAGCAGCGTGCCTTCGGCAATCGGGTTCTTGTCCAGGTTGAAGCTGACGATCTTGGTCGGATACTGCTCGACCGGGTAGCGGATTTCAATCGGCTCGATGTCGGCAATGGTTTGGATGGCTTGCAGGCCAAAGCGTTCCTGCAAACCCAGCAAGCCCTCGGCGCAAGAGGCGAACAGCTCATCACGCACCTGCTTGAGGTCCACCGCTTGCGCATCGCCCTTGAGCAAGGCACGCCAGTTGGTCTTGTCGGCCACCTGGCTGCGAAACAGATCTTCGACGAAGCCCGATTGCTGGCGCGTCGCCACGCGCATGATCGGCAGCGCCTGGCTGGCGCCCTGGTCCAGCCAACGGGTGGGCAACTGTGTAGCGCGCGTAATGCCGACCTTGATCCCCGACGAGTTGGCCAGGTACACCACGTGGTCGGTCATGCAGAATGTCTCGCCCCAGCCGGGATCGCGGCAGGTGCCGGCGTCGTAATGGCAACGCTCGGGGCTCATGATGCACAGGTCACACTGGGCCAGCTTGGTCATGCACGGGTAGCAATAGCCCTGGCTGAAGCTGGTCTTGGTCTTGCGCCCGCAATGGCTGCAATGAATCGCGCCCAGGTATTCCAGGCGTACATGGGTGCCGATCAACGGATTGACCGGCACCTCGGTGTCGCCCAGGCGAAAGGCGTATTGAACGGTCGGCTCACCGAGTTGCGCCGACATTTTGCTGACTGCACCGCGACCAATTTCAATCAATGGATCGCATCCGACTTGAACAGGATGTTCGCCACCGGTTCTGACTTGGACGCGCACTCCTGCGGGCCCATATAGCCGGTGCGCTGCTCTTCGGGCAGGTTCTGGATCTCCCAGGCGATCATCGCTTGCAACGACAATTCGCGCTGCTCGGCGGTGAGCTTGCGGCCATCGGACCATTTGCCGATCTCTACCGCGAGCTTGAGGCTCTCGTAGATGTCCGGGGTGATGTTTTCGATCATTTCAGCAAAAGAGGACATAAGGCTCTTCCTTATCAAAGAGACGCTTTGCGACGGTTGTACAAACCACCGAGCAAACCCGTCAAGCAACCGATGACCAACCCGCCCACATGGGCCGCGTTGGCGATTTCGCCGAAACCGATCATCGAGACCAGCCCCGACAGGCAGAGCAGCAACCACACCAGCATCATCACCAGCACCCCACGGGGCAGGCGATAGGCCGGGTTGGGCGACAATAACTGAAAGATCCAGCAGTGCCCGAGCAGGCCGTACAACACGCCGGACAAACCGCCAAACAAGCCGGGGCCACCGTAGGCGTATTGCGCGTAGTTGGAGACCAGGCTGAACAACAGGGTCAGGCCCAGCAGGTTGATGCTGCCCTGGCGCGCTTCAATGCGCCGACCCAGCTCCCAGTACCACATGCCGTTCATGGCCAGATGCAGGATGCCGAAGTGGATGAGCATCGGCGTGACCAGGCGCCACCACTGCCCCGAGGCCAGCGTGTCGGCCAACGGTGTGAACTGGATGTACTCGCCCAGCACCCGGAACGGCAGGAAGGTCAGCCAGGCCATGGCTTGCAGGTTTTCACCCAGCAGGGTCACCGCACCCACAATCAGGCTGGCCAACAGCACCAGTGCGGTGACTGGGCTGTGGCGCACCTGCTGGACAAAACCTGGCCGCGTAACCGGCGCCTGCTCGGGAATATCCAGTTGCTGGTCGGGGTCGCCAGCGGGGAAGCGTTGATACAACACGCGCACATCGTCGCTGATGGCCTCGGGCACCCACAGCACCTGTTCACCGGCCTCCTCGCTGACGCGGTGCGGCACCTGCATGCGGTGCAGCAACTTGACGAAACCACCCAGGTCAACGCTCAGGGGCAAGCGCAATACAGCTACGGTACTCATGGAATGGCCTCTGGTCGCTCAACGTCGACCCATACGAATTTACGCGGATCCAGCTGGGTTTCCTGGTCCAGCCGATACGCCACCAGCTTGCCGTACAGCACCGCGCTGTAGTCCAGGCAGGCCAGGTTCGGGCGGATCGGCGCCGGTTTGCCGCTGCGCCAGTAGTGGCCGACGAACAACAGCGGTTCATCGACGCCATAGCGCAGCAGGGAATTCTTTTGCGTGGACGACAACGGCGTGCGTGCCACCGGCTCTGGCAAGGCGTCGGGCTGGAACACGATGTCGCCGTAGGTCTTGGGGTCGTCTTCCCAGAACTTGGTGCGAAAGAACGACCGCGTCAGGCCATCGCCACCGGTCAGGGTGAGCCCATCGGGCAGGCGCATATCGGTGCCGCGCAACAGGCGATCGAATGCATTGCAGGCGAAACTGCCCGGTACGGCGGCGGCTTGCAGGAAGTGTTGGTCGATGCAGCCGTCCGGGAAGGTGGCGCGCAGCGGCTGGATAAAACTGTCGTCCCAGCACGCGTGCACTACGCGAAAACGCCCGGCGTCGACAAACAGCGGCATGTCGTAGAACCAGCCGAGGAAGTCGTGCCAGTCGGCCGGGTGGTGTTCGAACTGGGTCAGGGTCTCTTGGATCAAGCGGGCGTGGCGCGGGTTGTGCTCACGCACGAACTGCTTGCCACTGCCCGGCGGGGCCGGCGTGGTCCAGCCCAACGCATTGAACTCGTGGTTACCCATGATGCACAGCGCCTGGCCGGCCTCGGTCATATCGTGGACGATATGCAGCGCCTCACGGATGCGTGGGCCACGGTCGATGATATCGCCCAGGAACACAGCCATGCGTGACGGATGGCGCCAAGTGCCGCCCTGCTTGTGGTAACCCAATTGGTCGAGCAAGTGCTCAAGGGTATGAGCGCAACCGTGCACGTCACCAATCAGGTCGTAGCTACGCGCGGGATCGAGCATCAGTCGCCTCCACCTCCCAAGCGGCTGCCCCAGCCCAACTTGGTACGGCACACTTCGTAGTAGTTGTGATCCAGCGGGTGGATCAAGCGCAACTTCTGTGCCTTCTTGCTCACGGTGATGGTGTCACCGGGGGCGCAGGTGAAATGGTTCTGCCCGTCGCAGGAGACTTGCGGGTAGATTTGCATGTCTTTGGACACCACGATTTTCAGCTCACTGTTGCCATCGACCACAATTGGCCGACTGGACAACATATGGGGGTACATCGGCACGATCACAATGGCATCGAGCTTGGGATGCATGATCGGGCCTCCCGCCGACAGCGCATACGCGGTTGAGCCGGTAGGCGTGGCGACGATCAGGCCGTCAGCCTTCTGGCTGCACACGAACTGGCCGTCGATATACAGTTCGAACTCAATCATCCGCGTGGATTTGCCCGGGTGCAGCACCACATCGTTGAGGGCATCGCCCTGGCCGATCGCCTCGCCATGGCGGCGCACTTCGGCCTGCAGCAGGAAGCGGTTCTCCACCAGGTAATGGCCGTCGAGCACCTTGGCCACTTCGACTTCCAGCTCATCGGGGCGTATATCGGTCAGAAAGCCCAGGCTGCCACGGTTGATGCCCAGCACCGGCACGTTATGCCGCGCCAGTGCCCGGGCAGCGCCGAGCAGGCTGCCATCGCCACCGACCACGATGACCATGTCGCAAACCTCGCCGAGCATCTTGCGCGACGAGGTTTGCAGGCCGTGGCCGGGGAGGATTTCAGCGATGGTGTCTTCGAGGATCACATGCAGGTGGCGCTCGAGCAGAAACTTCTTCAGCCGGCGGACGGTGTCCAACACCTGGGTACTGCCCAGGCGACCGATAATGCCGATATTGCGAAATTGCTCCATGGGGCTCCTGCGGGATCTGGGGTGAGGCAAAAAGAGCGATTATGGGCGAAAGGCCGTCTCAGGCAAAATCCTTTGTCGCCGCCAAGCCTTGATGACAATGGTTCTCAGGCACCTTCTGCACGCTGAAAAGGCTATGCTCGGACCATGACCCCATTCCCCGACTTGCACACCCTGCCCCGCCAACTGCGCCACCCCGAGGTGCGCGACCTGGCGTGGGTGATGCTCGCGCCGCCGATGCTGGCGCAGACGCCTTGGCCGCAGCGCCATCCGCTGGCGGGCAGTGACTGGGTGCAAGCCCCTCACCAACTCGAAGCCTGGCTGCGCCAGCTGGACCAGGACAGCAGCGCGTTGCAGCAGTGGCTGAGCCTGTCACGTACCCGGCGCCTGGGCCTGTACTACGAGCGCTTGTGGCAATTTGCGGTGCAGCAGGCGCCGGGTGTGGAGTTGCTGGCCGCCAACCTGCCGATCCGCCGTGCCGGGCACACGCTGGGCGAACTGGACATGCTGCTGCGCGACCGCGATGGGGTGCACCACCTGGAACTGGCGATCAAACTCTACCTCGGCCCGCAGGACGGCAACGGCCAGGACGCTACGCAATGGCTGGGGCCTGGCTGCCATGATCGGCTGGACCGCAAACTCGCGCACCTGGCCGAGCATCAATTGCCAATCTCCGCGCGGGCAGAAAGCCGCGAGGCATTGGCGGCGTTGGATATCCAAGCGTTCGATGCGCATTTGTGGCTCGGCGGCTATCTGCTCTACCCCTGGCCCGGCGCGGCGCACTCCCCCCTCGGCGCTCACCCGCAGCATCTGCGTGGGCGCTGGTTGCATCAGCGCGACTGGACAGACTTTGTCAGCACCCGCCCGGCGGGCCGCTGGCAACCCCTGCCCCGCCATGCCTGGCTGGCGCCCGCGCATTACCCGGCCGATGAAGTGTGGAGTGAGGTGCAGATGCAAGACTGGCTGGCAGAGCTAGACCCAATGGCCCCGGCGCAGTTGCTGGTGCGCATGGTGCCGAACGGTGAGGAGTGGGAGGAAGCCGAGCGGTTGTTTCTGGTGGCTGATCTTTGGCCGAATGTGCCGGGGACAGGCTGATAGGTGTGGGGTGTTTGAGGGCCTCATCGCAGGCAAGCCAGCTCCCACAGTTTGACCGCGCCGCTGGCTTGCCTTTTGTAGGAGCGAGCAAGCTCGCTCCTACAGAATTGACCGCAGCGCCGATTCCATGTGGGAGCTGGCTTGCCTGCGATGGCGATAGCCCAGGCGCTACAGCTTATCGATGTGCTGATACTCCAACTGCAACCCCACCGCCAATTCCTCAGCCCGCCCCAACCTGATCGGCCCACGCTCGATGTCAATCAACATGCCTGGACACTCCAATCGCGGCAGCGCACCAATCGCCTTGAGCCTCCCATCGGTCACCACCAGTAACTTCTGTTGCTCGGCGGGATAGCGCTTGCGTCGCGCCGCCAACCAATGCCCCGCCTCCGTCAGCGCAGCCAGCAACGGCGTCCCGCCGCCCGCTCCCAACTGCTCCAACCAATCGGACAAGCCTTTCGCCGCCTTCAAACCTTGCACCTGCCACTTCGGCGATTGCCCGCTGGCCGTCAATAACGCCATGCGCGCCCGTTGCCGATAAGCGTCGTCAAACAGCTGGGCCAGCAGCCCCTTGGCATCGGTCAGTGCCCGATGGCGCCGCGTGGACGCCGAGGCATCGACAATCACCAACCACAGTTCAGGAGCCGACCGGCTGCGCAGGTGGAACAACAGGTCCTCACGGCATTGCGGCCGCCCACCCAGCAACGTGCCCGGCCAATTGATCGCCCCGCGCTGTGCGCTGCGGGCCTTGCCCTGCCGGCCGGTGTTCAATCGCCCCGCCTGGGGCCGGGCATCCGCCCCCGCGTCAGGTCGGGGGCGGATGCCTAGGGCTTTTTTGGCCAGGTGGGTACATCGCGGCGTGCGCCCGTGGGCAAGGCGGGAGCGGGCATATCGCCCCACTGGCCTTGGCCGGGCGAGGTTTCAGAAGGTGAGGACGACGGCCCGTCATTCGGCTGGGGCGGCGCGCCTGTCGGCGCTTGCTGCTGACGTCGATGGCGCAAGGCGAACTCCGCCACCGCGTCGATATCTTCCTGCTCGATAGCAGCGGCGCCACGCCAAGCCGCATGGGCACGGGCGCCGCGCAACCAGACCAGGTCGGCACG
The DNA here is from genome assembly GCF_001320835.1 of Pseudomonas sp. NBRC 111138. Lineage (NCBI taxonomy): Bacteria > Pseudomonadati > Pseudomonadota > Gammaproteobacteria > Pseudomonadales > Pseudomonadaceae > Pseudomonas > Pseudomonas sp. NBRC 111138. The sequence goes on from NZ_BCBO01000098.1 coordinate 31,691, forward strand.
CAGGCCGTCGACCCCAGCGGCAAAGCAGCGCTCGGTGATGCGGGCCAACGCCTGGTCATCCAGGGCGATACTGTCTAGCCGTGCCCGTGCCAGGGTGCAGCGTTCGCGCAAGGCAGCTTGCGCTGGCGCCCACTGCGCGCAGAACGCTGCCGGGTCAGTGTCGAAATCCAGGCGACGCCGGATGATCTGCCCGCGCTCGGCGGGCAGAGTCTGCCCGCTCAAGGCCACGTTGAAGCCGAAGCGGTCGAGCAACTGCGGGCGCAACTCGCCCTCCTCCGGGTTCATGGTGCCGATCAGTACAAAGCGCGCCGCATGGCGATGGGAAATCCCGTCGCGTTCGATCAGGTTGGTGCCGCTGGCGGCTACGTCCAACAGCAGATCCACCAAGTGGTCGGCCAGCAGGTTGACTTCATCCACGTACAGCACGCCGCCGTCAGCCTTGGCCAACACACCCGGGGAGAATTGCGCACGGCCTTCGCCCAGTGCTGCGTCCAGGTCCAGGGTGCCGACCAGGCGCTCTTCGGTCGCCCCCAGGGGCAAGGTTACAAACTGACCGCTGGCCAGCAGGTCTGCCAGCCCACGGGCCAGGGTCGACTTGGCCATGCCGCGTGGCCCTTCGATCAGCACGCCGCCGATCTTCGGGTCGATGGCGGCCAGGCACAGCGCGAGCTTCAAGTCATCGGCGCCGACCACGGCGGCCAGCGGAAAATGGGGAATATCAGTCATAGTCAACTCTTAATAACGCGCTCCAACGCTCCCGCGTGCGAACGCTTCGCTGGACGCTCGGCGTCCGTTCTTGTGACGCAGAGCGTCACGGGCTGCATTCCCACGCGGAGCGTGGGAATGATCAACGCTCAGCGGAGCGCGGGAACGAGCACTCAGCTGTCTTCTTCTATGTCCAGCAACAGGTTTTCCAAGGCTTCGCGGTACGCCCCCGGTGCCTGCCACAAGCCACGTTGCTGGGCTTCGAGCATGCGCTCGGTCATGTCGCGCAGGGCATCGGGGTTGTGCTGTTGCACAAAGGCACGGGTGTCAGGGTCCAACAGGTAGGCATCGGCGAGCAAGGCGTATTGGTGATCGTCAATCAGCGCGGTGGTAGCGTCGAAGGCGAACAGGTTGTCCACAGTCGCGGCCATTTCAAACGCGCCTTTATAGCCATGGCGCTTCACACCTTCGATCCACTTGGGGTTGGCCGCACGGGAACGGATCACCCGGTTGAGCTCTTCCTTCAAGGTGCGGATTTTCGGCACGTCCGGCTGGCTGTGGTCGCCATGGTAGCTGGCGGCCTTTTCGCCGCTCAGGGTTTCCACGGCGGCCAGCATGCCGCCCTGGAATTGGTAGTAGTCGTTGGAGTCGAGCAAGTCGTGCTCGCGATTGTCCTGGTTCTGCAACACCGCCTGCACCTGGCTCAAACGCTGGGCAAATTGCTCGCGGGCCGCAGTGCCTTCGTCAACCCCCCCGTAGGCGTAGCCACCCCAGTTCAGGTAGACCTCGGCCAAGTCCTCGCGGCTCTGCCACAAGCGCCCGTCAATCGCGCCCTGCACGCCTGCGCCATAGGCACCCGGTTTGGCACCGAAAATGCGCCAGCCGGCCTGCTTGGCCGCGGCACCTTCATCCAGGCCCGCCTCAAGCAATGCTTGGCGTTCACTGCGCACTTTGGCGGCCAGCGGGTTCATGTCGTCGGGTTCATCCAGGGCCGCCACCGCCTGCACCGCCGCATCGAACAGGCGGATCAGGTTGGCAAACGCATCGCGGAAGAACCCGGACACGCGCAGGGTCACGTCCACACGCGGACGGTCCAATAAGCTGATCGGCAGGATCTCGAAATCGTCCACCCGCTGACTGCCAGTGGCCCATACCGGGCGCACGCCCATCAGTGCCATGGCCTGGGCGATATCGTCACCGCCGGTGCGCATGGTCGCGGTACCCCATACCGACAGGCCGAGTTGGCGCAAGTGGTCGCCATGGTCTTGCAGGTGCCGCTCAAGAATCAGGTTGGCCGACTGGAATCCGAGACGCCACGCCGTGGTGGTTGGCAGGTTGCGTACGTCCACGGTAAAGAAGTTACGCCCCGTAGGCAGCACATCCAGCCGACCGCGACTCGGCGCACCGCTGGGCCCGGCCGGGACGAAACGCCCATTCAAGGCATCGAGCAAGCCGCGCATCTCTGCGGGGCCGCAAGCATCCAGGCGTGGCGCGACGACAATGCGCAGGCTTTCGATCACCGACTTCACCTCCTGCCAGCCGGGCTCTTCCAACTGTTCGATGGGGCCTTCCAATGCCTGCTCGATCAAGCGCGCCGCGTACAACTCCAGACGTTCACGGGTATCCCCGGCCGTACGCCACAGCTGATCGTCAATCTTCTGCAACACCAACGGGCGCCGCCCCGTCCAGGGCTCGGCCAGTGCACAATCGAGCGGATCAAACCCCAGGTCGAATGCCTTGGCCAACACACGCAGCAGACTCGACTGCGGGCCCCGGCCATCGCCACGGGGAATGCGCAACAGCGCCAGCAAGGTGTCGATACGCAAACGGCCCTCGGGCGACTCGCCAAAGATATGCAGGCCATCGCGGATCTGCGATTCCTTCAAGTCGCACAGGTAGGTATCCAGGCGCGGCAGCCACACCGCCGCGTCCGCCTCACTGCCCAGTTCAAGCTCCTGGTCGATACGGGTTTCGCGCACCAGCTTGAGGATGTCTTTTTGCAGCTCCAGCGCACGGCGCGGGTCGAGCAATTGCGCCTCGTAATATTCGTCGGCCAATAACTCAAGGTCACGCAGCGGGCCGTAGGTTTCGGCGCGGGTCAGCGGTGGCATCAGGTGGTCGATGATCACCGCCTGGGTGCGCCGCTTGGCCTGGGCGCCCTCACCCGGGTCGTTGACGATAAACGGGTAGACATTCGGCAGCGGCCCCAGCAATGCATCCGGCCAGCAGTGCTCCGACAGGCCCACGCCTTTGCCGGGCAGCCACTCCAGGTTGCCGTGCTTGCCCACATGGATCACGCCGTGGGCGCGGTAGGTATGGCGTAGCCAGAAATAGAACGCCAGGTAGCCATGGGGCGGCACCAGGTCCGGGTCGTGGTACACCGCGCTGGCATCTACCTGGTAACCCCGGGCCGGCTGGATGCCGACGAAGGTCAGGCCCAGGCGCAGGCCGGCGATCATCATGCGGCCATCGCGGCACATCGGATCGTTTTGCGGGGCACCCCAACGCGCCAGCACGGCCTGGCGATTGGAGGCTGGCAAACGATCAAACATCGCCTGGTATTCCACAAGGCCCAGGCTTTGATGGCAGGGGCGCAGGTCGAGGCTGTCGAGATCGTTGGTGACGCCGCCGAGCAGTTCCTGGATCAGCGCGGTGCCGCTGTCGGGCAGCCGCTCCGCTACCGGGTAGCCCTCGATTTGCAAGGCGCGCAGGATATTCAGCGCTGCCGCCGGGGTGTCCAGGCCCACGCCGTTACCGATGCGACCGTCGCGGGTCGGGTAGTTGGCGAGGATCAACGCAATCCTTTTCTGGGCATTGGGCACCCGCGCCAACTCGACCCAACGGCGTGCCAGCTCAGCGACAAAATCCATGCGTTCGGGCGCTGCGCGGTAGCACACCACGTCCGACTGGCTGCGCTCGCTGCGCCAGGCCAGGTCCTTGAAGCTGATCGGCCGGCTGATGATGCGCCCGTCCAACTCCGGCAAGGCAATGTGCATCGCCAGGTCGCGGGGCCCCAGGCCTTGTTCGCTGGCCTGCCAGCCGGGTTGGTTGTCCTGGGCGCAGATCGCCTGGATTACCGGGATATTGCGGCGAAACGGGCGCAAATGCGGCGCTTCCGGGCTCGATTGGGCAAAGCCGGTGGTGTTCAGAATTACCGCGGCTTGCACGTCATCCAACAGGTCCTCGACCACCGAGAGGCAGCCGGGTTCTTTCAAACTGGCCACCGCGACAGGCAACGGGTTGAGGCCCGCCGCCTGTAAGCGCTGGCAGAACACATCAATAAAACCGGTATTGGCAGCCTGTAAATGGGAGCGGTAGAACAGCACCGCAGCCACAGGCCAATCGGGCTGCCAATCGGCCTGCCAGTCATTGAGGCGGGCATTGGCGTTGTGCGGGTGATAGATCGCCGTGCGCGGCAGCGCTTGTGGCTCGGCCCAGGCATAGTCGCAGCCCAGGTGGACACTGGCCAGGCAGTGATAAAAATCCAGGGCATTGCCCAGGCCACCTTGGCGCAGGAAGTGCCACAGACGCTCGCGGTGTTCGGCAGCAACAGTGCTCAGGCCGCTGAGTTCCGGGTCCGGACGGTCGTCACCCGGCACCAGGATCAGGGTGACGCCACGTTCGGCCAACTCCACCAGGCGCTCGATGCCGTAGCGCCAATACCCGATACCGCCGTGCAATGACAGCAGGATGACCTTGGCGTGGCGCAATACCTCGTCGACGTACAGGTCAACCGAGGCATGGTTCTGCACCTGCATCGGGTTGGCCAGGCGCAGGCTGGGGTAATCCTCGGGCAATTGCTGGGCGGCTTCGGCGAGCAGCGCCAGGCTGGAATCGCCGCTGCACAGGATCACCAGTTCAGCGGGGGTCTGGCCAAGGTCGGCAATATTGTCGTCCGCGACGAAACCACCGGGTTGGGTCCTGAGCAGGTGCATGGTTAAACGCTGAGGGCAGCGCGCAATTGCGCTTCGAGGCCAGCGGCGTCCAGTTCCTGGCCGATCAGCACCAGGCGCGTGGTGCGTGCTTCGTCAGCGCCCCAGGCACGGTCGAAGTGTTTGTCAAAGCGCGTGCCCACACCCTGGATCAGCAGGCGCATCGGTTTGTTGGGGATCGCGGCGAAACCTTTCACCCGCAGGATGCCGTGCTGCACCACCAATTGGGTCAGGGCGTCGAGCAGCAGCGCCTCATCGGCTTGGGGCAAGTCGATGGAGATGGAGTCAAAGGCATCGTGATCGTGGTCGTCTTCACCCTCGTGGTGATGGTCGTGATGGCTGTGACGCCCGTCGATATGCTCTTCGGAACCGGCGCCCAGGCCGATCAGCACGTCCAGGGGCAGACGACCGCTGCTGGCTTCGATGATCTTCACCGCGGGCGGCAGTTCTTCGGCGACTTCCAGGCGCACGCGGGCCAGGTCTTCGGCGCTGATCAGGTCGGATTTGTTGAGGATCACCAGGTCAGCGCTGGCCAGTTGGTCGGCGAACAGTTCGTGCAAGGGTGATTCGTGGTCCAGGTTAGGGTCGAGTTTGCGCTGGGCGTCGACCTGGTCCGGGAAGGCGGCAAAGGTACCGGCGGCCACGGCTGGGCTGTCGACTACGGTGATCACCGCGTCAACGGTACAGGCGCTGCGGATTTCCGGCCACTGGAAGGCTTGCACCAACGGCTTGGGCAGGGCCAGGCCCGAGGTTTCGATGAGGATATGGTCCAGGTCACCGCGACGGGCGACCAGTTCGCGCATCACCGGAAAGAACTCTTCCTGCACGGTGCAGCACAGGCAACCGTTGGCCAGCTCGTAGACGCGGCCATTGGCCTCTTCTTCGGTGCAACCGATAGAACACTGCTTGAGGATTTCACCGTCGATGCCCAGCTCGCCGAACTCGTTGACGATCACCGCAATGCGACGGCCCTGGGCGTTGTCGAGCATATGGCGCAACAGCGTGGTTTTGCCCGAGCCAAGGAAGCCGGTAACGATGGTGACGGGGAGTTTGGCCAGTGTTTTCATCGGATGCCCTTTGGGGCGGGCATACGGGACGACAGGCCCTGCGGCAGCGCGCAGCAGCGGATTTCGTCACCGGATCACCCCGCCCGGTTGAATTGGAAAATCGGTTGCGAGGCAGGTCTCCTGGCTTGGGGTGTGCGGGTCTTGCGACCAACGCTGACTGCGCCTTCCCGCCCTATCGGCAGTGGCGTGGCAGTCAACTGAACCCTTCACAGTTGCGGGGGCAGCCGCGGCTTGAACCGCGTTCCCTTCTTAGCTTCGGCCTGGGCCGAAGAACCTCGAAGGTGCAAGGCTACAGTGGCTTGCAGCATTTGACTACCGTCCCGGCCCATGCTCTCCTACACGCCTTGTTTCGGGTGCCCTTCACAGGGTGAAACGGGAAACCGGTGCGTCATAGACCTATGACCAGTCCGGTGCTGCCCCCGCAACGGTAAGCGAGCGAAGCGTCACGGCCACTGTGCTTTATGCATGGGAAGGCGATGCTTTCAGGAGGACTCTTTCAAGAGCCGCCCCTCGCAAGCCCGGAGACCGGCCCGAAAAATTCAGATAACAAACCCGCGGTGGGCGGGCGCTGTTCAGAACCCTGCGTGCCTGGCGCGTGGGGTTTTCATGCGCTCGTTTCACCCTGACACCTGAAAGGGACGCGCCATGTCGATCATCAGCAGCACTTCGCACACCGCTACTAGCACCGCCACCCTCAGCCAACGCCTGACCGCCGCCATCGGTGCGTCGATACTCGGCGCGTGTTTGGTGTATTTCGCCGGGTTCTCGCATATCGAGGCGGTGCACAACGCCGCCCACGATACCCGCCACAGCGCCGCGTTCCCGTGCCATTGAGAGCTGCCGACATGATCAAGCGTATTGCGCAAACCGCAGGGTTCACTGGGCTTTTGGCTGCCTTGCTGCTGACCCTGCTGCAAAGTTTCTGGGTGGCACCGCTGATCCTGCAGGCGGAAAGCTTTGAAAAAGCCCCGCCAGCCGCTGAAGTGGTGCACGAGCACGCCGCTGGCGCTGCTGCCCACAGCCACGATGCCCAAGCCTGGGAGCCGGAAGATGGCTGGCAGCGTGTGTTGTCCACCACTGGAGGCAACCTGGTGGTGGCCGTAGGCTTTGCACTGATGCTCGCCGGCCTCTACACGCTGCGTGCGCCGACCCGCATCGCCCAAGGCCTGCTCTGGGGCCTGGCCGGCTACGCGACCTTTGTACTGGCACCCACCCTGGGCCTGCCACCGGAACTGCCGGGCACTGCGGCGGCTGACCTGACGCTACGCCAGACCTGGTGGATCGGTACCGCAGCCTCCACCGCCGCCGGCCTGGCGCTGATCGTGTTCGGCCGCAACTGGCTGTTGAAAGGCCTTGGGCTGGCGATCCTTGCCGTACCCCACGTCATCGGCGCTCCGCAACCTGAGGTACATTCAATGCTGGCCCCGGAGGCGCTCGAAGCGCAGTTCAAGATCGCCTCGCAGTTGACCAACGTCGCCTTCTGGCTGGCCCTGGGCCTGATCAGCGCCTGGTTGTTCCGCCGCAACGGCGACGACCAATACTCGGCATGATGCTGGTTGTCGGTTTGGGCTGCCAGCGTGGCTGTGAGGTTCACAGCCTGCTGGCGTTGCTGGACGGAGCCCTGGCCGCGGCAGGCATTGATCGCTCACGCATAACTGCGCTGGCAAGCATTGATCGCAAGCGCGATGAACCTGGGCTGCTGGCGCTGGCCCAGCGGTTGAACCTGCCCTTGCAGTGCTTCAGCGCCGAGCAACTGGCGGGCTATGAGCATCGGCTAAGTCATCGCTCAACGCTGGCGTTTGCCCATACCGGCTGTTATGGGGTGGCCGAAAGCGCCGCCCTGGCCCTGGCGGAGCACCTGTCCAACGGCCCCGCGCGCCTGCTGATCACCCGCCAGAAAAGCGCACAGGCCACCATTGCATTAGCCTGCGCGGGCTAAAATCCCGATAATTGCCGCTTTTGAGCATGAGCCGTGTTCATGCTCACCCGTTTCTGAACAGGACTTCTCCATGACCGTCTACTTTATCGGCGCCGGCCCCGGCGACCCGGAATTGATCACCGTCAAGGGCCAGCGGCTGATCCGCAGTTGCCCGGTGATCATCTACGCCGGCTCGCTGGTGCCCGCCGCCGTACTGGAAGGTCATCAGGCGCTCCAGGTGGTCAACAGTGCCGAGCTGCACCTGGAACAGATCATGGAGTTGATCAAGACGGCCCATGCCAAAGGCCAGGATGTGGCGCGGGTGCACTCGGGCGACCCGAGCCTGTATGGCGCGATTGGCGAGCAGATCCGCCACTTGCGGGAAGTGGGTATTCCTTTTCAGATCATTCCCGGGGTTACGGCAGTAGCGGCCTGCGCCGCGTTGCTGGAAACCGAGCTGACTCTGCCGGACATCGCTCAGAGCGTGATCCTGACCCGCTACGCCGACAAAACCAACATGCCGCCCGGTGAGAGCTTCGACAGCCTGGCCCGCCATGGTACGACCATGGCGATTCACTTGGGGGTCAATCACCTGGAAAAGATCGTCGCCGAACTGCTGCCCCACTATGGCGCTGATTGCCCAATTGCCGTGGTGCACCGAGCGACCTGGCCGGATCAGGATTGGGTTGTCGGCACCCTGACAGATATTGCCGCCAAGGTCACAGCCAAGGGGTTCCGGCGCACGGCGCTGATTGTGGTGGGCCGGGTGCTGGCCAGCGACAGTTTCGGCGAGTCGTCGCTGTATCGGGCCGGGCATGCCCACCTTTACAGACCCTGATTATGTGGGGTGGCTCGCCCTAATCCCCGTAGGAGCGAGCTTGCTCGCGAAAACCCCATAGGCGCCGCGCTTATTCAGCAAGCATGCATTATCGTTGACGCTTTTCGCGAGCAAGCTCGCTCCTACAAAGAGCGCATAAAAAAACGGCGCTCACGGGGCGCCGTTTTTTTATGTTCGCAGTGAACACCTTACTCAGTAGTAGGCGTTTTCTTTCTGCGTGTGGTCGGTCACATCACGTACACCCTTGAGCTCCGGAATACGCTCAAGCAAAGTACGCTCGATGCCTTCACGCAAGGTCACGTCCGCCTGGCCGCAGCCCTGGCAACCACCGCCGAACTTCAACACGGCGATACCGTCATCCACCACGTCGATCAGGCTTACCTGGCCGCCATGACTGGCCAGCCCCGGGTTGATCTCGGTTTGCAGGTAATAGTTGATACGCTCATTGACCGGGCTGTCGGCGTTGACGTTCGGGACCTTGGCGTTGGGTGCCTTGATGGTCAACTGGCCACCCATTCGGTCGGTGGCGTAGTCGACCACTGCGTCGTCAAGGAAGGCTTCGCTGAAGGCGTCGATATACGCGGTGAAGCTTTTGAGCCCCAGCGCGGTGTCTTCAGGCTTTTCTTCGCCGGGCTTGCAATACGCGATGCAGGTCTCTGCGTACTGGGTGCCGGGCTGGGTGATAAAGACGCGGATGCCGATACCTGGGGTGTTCTGCTTGGACAGCAGGTCAGCCAGGTAATCGTGGGCGGCGTCGGTAATGGTTATGGCAGTCATGGAAACTCCTCACAGGCTTGCCCGCAGTTTACGCCAAATTATTACGCAGGTACAAAGTCCTAGTATTTTTGTCGGGAAAGACTTGTCTCTGTTGACCTGACGCATCGTGACACCTGGCCATTTCTGCGAAAACCTGTGCCTACCTATATAGCCCCCCCGCAAAACCCGGCTCAATAGAGTGAATCCTCTTCGACTACGGATTGTGAGGATTGAATGAATAACGCGTTGCAGAGTTTCTATTTCAAGGGTTTGCCGGAACAGCAAGCGCATCTGGACCATCTGATTGATTTCGTGACGGCACAAAGCTCGCTGACGGCATCCGCCGCCGAGGTGTACTACTCCCCGCCGCACAACAGCGAACTGCATCGCGAATGCAAGGAAGCCTTTCGTGTCTTGGCAAAGCTGGAAGCCGATGAAGACTTTCAGCAGTTCCTGCGGGAAAAGCCCGAACCAGATGCTTCCATTCTCGGCCGGGACTTTCTTTACGACCTGCTCTCCACCATGCTCAGCAGCGTGCGCGCACCGATACCCGACCCTGCCGAGACGTTCAGCATCGCCGACCATTCGGTGATCCTGCGCCATATACCCACCTATTGGTACATCGACGCCGACGTGTTGCTGGATATCAACCGGCGTGTGGGTAACGGCCTTAAAAGTGATGGCTCGGTGCGGTTTGACCTGGTGCTCAAGTATTACTCGATCATCCCGGCACAGCCCAAAACCCGCGAACAGTGGAAAGCGGTTCTCGCTGGCTTGCAGGAACACCACACTCTGAGAAAACTCGGACACGAAGGCGACCTCAGCGATTTGCAGCACTTGCTGGATGCGCCTGCCGACCAGAAAATCAAAGAGGTTATCCGCCAGATCGAAACACAAACACGTCAATCGCTGTTCCGTCATGTATTGCCCGAAACATTTACCGCCTCACAACAGGACATGCTCACCACCACCCCCACCGTGCTGCTTGAGCAATTGCTCAATAGCCCCGATAACCTGGCGCTGGGCGAACGGATCGCCAAGGCCTTGGACTGGTATGGCAGCCAACAGGACGAAATCTGCCCAGACCCGGTACGGGTGAAATTACTGTGGCGCGCGCTGTGGCTGACGATCATCCCCAACCCCGACTCGCCGGTGGATAACGAATTGAAGTTATTCATCTCGCCGGGGGCATCTTATAGGACGATCCGCCAACACCTGATCAGCCGCTATCACCACGACTTGTCGATCAGCACTGACGCAGCGCTATTGGCCGTGTGCGTGATCAAGGCCAATGTCGCCAGTGAAGTGTGGGTGGCCGATATTCCCGATGACCTGCCCTACGCTGCAACCAGTACCTGGGTCAATTTCAGAAGCGGCTTTCTGCTGGCCGAAACGATTGCACCTGGTTCATCGCGCCACATGAGTTTCGAACAATTGCTCAACCTGGCGGCGGAACACTTTCGCGCCAGTGGCGATGACATCAAACAACAGGCACTGGTCGCAGCGGCCAAATTGGCCCCCACCGTGCAATGGGCACAGGCCAACGGCCTGATCGCCAACCGATCGTCGGGCCACTCCCGCGACGAGCTCACCCAGGCCGTCACTGCACTGGAGCAGCATGAATATGAGATGTTCAACGCGGTTCAGAACCTCAAACTCAAGCTGCCCAGCCGTTGGCGCTTTGCCTCGGACACGGAGTACGACAAAGCCTTTCACGAAGCCCTCCAGGTGCCGAGAAACGCCTATAAGACCTTAATCCAATCACTGCTTGCCCATCTGGGCAGCGCGACTCTGAATGTGGATCAGGACGAGATCACCGTGTATTCATTAAGAGAGGCCCTGAACAAGGTGCCCATCGAATATGAAACCAAAGCCAAGACCGATGCCATTCGTTACCGGACAGGTTTTATCCTACGCATCGTCAAGCCCCGCTCGCCCTTCCATGCCATTTACATCGAGGTATTCCCCTTCGCCGGTCTGCTGCGTCGACGTAAAGACCTGCAAAGCCTACCGCTGAACGGCAAAGTGGTAGAGCTACGCGACGCCATGAGCTGGTGCAAATACCGATTGGCCACCGACGTGCCATTTGATCGCGAGGCCTACCGCGAGAACAAAGCGCCCAGACCAGGCAAAAAAGCCGAGTTGATCGTTGAACAAGTCGGCGAGACACTGCCTGCCATCGACGCAGGGCCGCGTATCCAATCGTTCGCGCCCAACACGCTGTATGCGCCGCGCAGTGAAACCCTGGCGAGCATGATTGCCCGCGAGCTGTTTTTCTGCGACGAACAGGCCCTGCTGGAAAAAACCCGTAAAGACACGCGGGAAGTGGACATCCCCACTGAGGTACTCGAAGACTTGGCGTTCTGGGGCAAGATATTTGTGCCGTTCTGGGGCGGCATCGACGACATCGCTTCCGGCGATCCTCAGCGCATCAAATCCGGCGTCGCCAGCCTGTTCATCGACATCGTGGCTTTCGCGCTGCCGGTGGGGCGGTATGTGGCTGGCTCGACTCGCTTGCTCATCCAGGCGGGTAAAACCGGGCTGCGCCTGGCATTGCCCAAACTGGCGAAACTGACCGGAAAACTGGTGATCGCCACACTCCAGGAACTCAACCCCCTGGCCGCCCTCCCAAGCCTGCTCAGGCTCGCGCGCTTTGGTTTGCTCAAGCTGGGCCACAAACTGATGCGCCAGGCAAAACGGGGTATCGCCCAGCTGCGCGATGGGACGATCGCCGCAAGGCATATGCGCTCGGTCGACCCTGACAGCTGGAAGCCGCTGCAGGCGGGCGATCAACTGTTTACCGTGGACGGCTTCGCCAATGTCCCGATGCGCAACGTCGGCAGCCTCGAGGCGCCGGATTATCGCTTGATCGATACCGCCTCCAACAAAGCCTTCGGGCCGCGTTTTAGAGAACCGATCACGGTCATCAGCAACAGCAGCCCGTTGATCCGTCAGTACGCGGTTGACCCAGAGTTGATCAGAGGCCTCAAGCCCGACGCGCGCGGTATCTTCTCCCGGGCGGACTACAACCAGAAGTTCATCTGTAATGTCGATGACAAGGGCAAAATCGCGGTGTACCAGATCCGCGACAACTCCTATGGGTTCATTCAGGAGGCCGCCACGAGCGCCGACAACAGCTTTTCTATCGTGCTGGTCAATCCGAGGACCAACCGGGATTTGTCGATCACGCTGTCGTCGGTGGAACCCGGTCATTGGTATTCAGGCCCGATCAAGCTCACGGGCGGCGCGCCGGATGCGCCAAGCGTTGTAACGCCCTCAGTGCTGTTGAAATGGACCGAAGCCAGTGAAGACGCCCTGAAAAAAACCATGGACAAGTTCGTCAGCACTTACAACCTGGACCCCAGCGCCTTTCGGCAGTTCGTCAACAGCCGCAACACCCTGACACCTCGGGGGCTAAAGATGCTAGACCGCGCGGGAACCGCCCGCACCAGCGTCACTTACGAGCATATGGAGCACTGGAGCAAGGCGTCCCAGCGCGAGCGCAACAACCTCACCCTTGAGGGCTTCGCCGCCGACCATAACCTGGACCCGGTGGCCCTTGCCGAGCATGTAAACCTTGATGGCACCTATAGAGCGGCAGGCAAGGTACTGGCCAAATACGCCAGGGGTGAACAATTCGACGACCTGAAACCCGAACACCTGCAAGAGTGGAACAAGCACTACAACGCCCCCAATTCAAGGGTGTCCATGCACGCATTTGTCGAGCAGAACAACCTCAATCCGGTTATCTGGAGCAACTACGTCAATGACAATGGCAGCATGACCCGCGCCGGTAGAGAAAGGTGGCTGTTCGGACAAAGAAGCCCGCTGGACGAGCCTGTGGCCAGGAAGCGGCCTGCGCCGCCCACCGCAAGCAGCTCAAAACGTCCGCGCCTGGAGGACGACACCGCAACCACGCGGCGCCGATCCACTTCAATCACCGCGTCTTTTGATCATAAAATCAACAATAATGCGCCAATTCTGCAAGACCCCAACGACGTCAGGCGCAGCTTGACCCTTGAACTTGAAGGTCCGTTGCAAAACATAGAGATCACCGACGCCAACCAGTTTTTTGACGAGTTCACAGGGCTGCAACACGTCGAAGTCAAAGAGGCTGCAACCAAGAGTATCCGCGACTGGATCTCTAAAGAAGGCAACCATCATCGCAGACTCGATCGACTGCTGGAGGTCAGGAAACTGGCCGAGGGCCCGGAGCGTGGCCTGTCGGTGGTGGCCCGAACCGATATAAAACGTTTTGATGTCATTGGGCCGTACACCGGCAAGGTGCACTTGAATCAAGCCTCGCTCAATACCGAGATACTGGAAAAAGGTGAAGCGGCCGTCGGCACGTACTTATTCCAAACCCACACTCATGGCGCGACTATCAGCGGCCACGGTAACAGCAATACGCTGAGCCTGATCAATGCGGTCAAGGTGCCCAACCTGCCCGACGTTGGCATCGAAAATGTCGGCGCCCTGTACGTAGGCAAATACATGGTGTTTATAGTCGCTTGGCGGGACATCCCTGCCGGGACCGAGTTGCTGATGGACTATGGGAAAGCCTACTGGAAGTACGTGAGGCCCTGAGCCGCCAAACAGCAGTCCTAATGCTTTTGCCTTATGGGTAACGCATCATCAATGCCAAACCAATGTTTGAGCCTGCGATGCGTAGCCTGCTCCAACACTTGATAACTGGCCAAGGCGCCCAGCGCAATGACGGCGATGCACACCGGTATCATTGCGTAGGGGTCTATTGCCCTGTGTTCGATGGCCCAGCGCCCAGCACACAGCACCAGTACGTGAAGCAGATAGACCGAGTAGGAGCAGTCCCCCAGCAGTTTTATCAAGCGCGAACCATGGAAGTAAGGCTCCAGCGCCACACAACTGATCACTAACACGGCGCTGGGCACTCCCCATTCCAATACTCGGGGTACATCCGCGCCGTGGTAAATCGCTGCCAATGCCGCGACGACACCCAGCAACGCCAGCCAAGGCCTGGCTCGGCACAGACCGCGGCGGTAAAGTATGCCGATTGCCATGCCCATGAGAAATTCCAGAGCAATGTCATTACGGTAAAACCCATCGGCCAAGTCAAAGGCGGGGCCAATGACGTAGCACAGCAGATACAGCAGTACCGCCACCACCCAGAGCCTATAGGCTTCACGCACCAGCAGCGCAACAGCAAACAGGCAGTAGAACAGCATCTCGAAATTCAGTGTCCAGCCCACATCCAGCAGTGGATACACGCCGTAGCCCGCCGGGTTTTGCGCGGGAATAAAGAGCATCGACAGGAGCGCATGACCCAGTTCTAGCTGAACGTCTGGAAACATCCAGGGCATGACCGTGACCAGCACAGCCAAAAGCACGGTATAGAACCAGTACGCCGGAGCAATCCTGGCCACGCGCATCAGCATGAAGCGCCAGGGCGTGAGCGCTTTATCGGCGCTCGCGAGGAAAATCACCAAGCCACTGATGACGAAGAATACGTCCACCCCGGCGCCGCCCTTTTCGACCAACAGGTCCTCGAAGGCGTTGTGGGCCTCGAAGTTGAAAAACAGCTGCATGACATGGTGACCCACCACCACCCATGCAGCCAACGCGCGCAACAACTGCACTGAAATCAGCATCGGCCTACCCCTTTCCAATCTGTAGGTAAATATCCGACTGCTTCAGCCCCACATGGAGAAATGACCGGATCAATGCACTTCGTTATAGGTTCTCATAGCGGTTCATGTCCAATACACCCTCTTCCACCGGCGTGGTTTCGCGGATGTACTGCGACAAGTCGTGGAAATACTGCCAGAACAACGGATGGCTGCGCCGCACACCCCAGCGGTCGACGATTTTCTCGAAGCTCTTGGCGTCCTTGGCCTGCTCCATCAGCGCGACAAACTCAGGCACTTGCCGGGCCGGTATATTGAACATGAAGTTCGGGTAGCTGCTGAGCACGCCAGGGTAAATGGTCACAGTGTCCAGGCCCGGCTGATAGCGATACGCCTCTCCCAGCAGGAACGCCACGTTACTGTGGGCACGGTTGCGCAGCAGGCTGTAGACCTCGCGCTTGCCGCTGGCAGTTTCGATGCGCAGCATCGTGGCTTCGGGCAATTGCTCGATCACCTTGAGCCCTGCCGCCGGCCGCGAGGTCAGGCGGCTCAGCGCTTGTTCGGCATCCTGCAAGGCCGGGTCGATGCCGTCGCGGGAGCAGAACGCGCCGCTGCAGCGGTTGATCGGGTCGGGGCTGGCGTTCAAATGGCCGTAGCGGGTCAGCAACTGGTTGGCGAAGTCACGCTTGGGGTCTTTTTCGCTCAGGTGCAAACCACTGGCCTTGTCATCGTCAATCGCTTCGTAGTCCAGCCACAGCTTGAGCTTGCCGCTGTTCTGGTACCAGTCGTCCATGAAGTCTTCGCGGGTGTCGGCGGGCATCAGGCGCAGGAAGTTCTGCTCGGCACCGTTGCGGATCAGGTCGAAATACAGGCGGGTCTGGGCCTGGTGCGAGACGTTGCCAAACACATCGAAATTCACCGCCAACTGGTAATAGGTGCGTTCCAGCAGTGGGTAGTCGAACAGCCACATCGTCTGCGGAACCTCGCCAATCAGGCCCTTGGTCACCGAGGCGCTGTCGAAATGGCGGAAAATGCTCAACAAGGCATTGTCATTGCCCGCCCACAATGTCGACCAGCTCGGCGCCGGCAGGTCTGCATAGTTGTCACGGCGCAAGGCTTCGTACTGGTTGCGCTTGTCGCGATAGGCCAGCCACAGGCTCAGCACACTGCCCACATCGTCATTCTGCCCGGGCATGGCCAGCAACGGCGTGGCCTGGCCGCGATAACGCGCATCGGTGACGTACAGATCGTGGTCGGGGTCCTGGAACAGCGTCCAGAAGTTATCGCGGATCACGTCCGTGGCGATCTGCCCACGGCACACCGGCCCGCGAATGAAGGTACGCACGAAGTACTCAGCGTTATCGAGCATGAATTGGTAGCGCGCTTTAGCCGGGATGGCTTCGAATGTCGCGAACGGGTTGGCGCGGCTGCCGGGGCCGTAGCCTGGCAAGGCCGTGACTTGCCAGTCGGCGGCGTAGAACAATGCCTTGATCCGCGCCATCTTCGCCGCGCTGAAGGGGTAAGTGATGTGGGTTTTATGCACGACCACGCCCTGCACCGGCCACAGGCGGTAGTACACCTGGGTGCCGGGGTCGTCGTTGGGGCGACGGGTGGCGATCAGGTCAATCGGCTGGCCACTGGGCGTACGCGAACGCACCCACTGGAAATAATGCCCCGGCTCGCCGTTCTCGAAATAGATATGCGCCAGGAACAAATGCTCGAACAGCCAGCGCGCCACCAGGCTTTCCCGGGCGCCCGGCTGGTTGAACAGGTTTTCCCACTGTTGCACTTGCAACGCTTCCCTGGCGCTCGGCGCCAGGCCCTGCTCGTCAATCGGCGCGCCGGAGGCCAGCCAGCGTTGCAAAGTCTGGTACTGCTGATCGGTCAGGCCGGTGACCGCCAGCGGCATGCCTTCCTTGGGGTGAGCGCCGGCATAGGCATTGAACTCGCCGGGCGTTGCGCACATATTTTCGCGGTTGAGCCCCAGCACAATGTTGTCGGGCAGCTTGGCATTGGGCGCCAGCGGCGCGTTGTGCCCCAGCTCCAGCATGCGCGCCATCAGCGCAGCCTGGCTGCCCTGGGCGTCCAGCACCGAATAGAAGCCCTTCTGCTGCCACGCCTGCTTACCGAATGCGTCATAAAACAACCGCGTAGTTGGCGTGGCCTGGCTGCGCTCGCCGTCATACACCGGCATTTTGCTTGCCCCGCGTGCGGCGCCCTCGGCGCTCCCGAGGTTGAGCTGGCAGGCGGAGTCGTAGCAGGCGTGGCAGGCCACGCATTTCTCGGTGAAGATCGGTTGGATATCGCGGGTATAGGAAATCGCCGAAGCGGGACCCTCTGCCTGCGCAGTACTGGCTATCAAGGCCAGGACGGCGCTGACGATCAAACGAAGTGACATGTATCGGGTCCCGATTCAAGGCGTGCGGTCTGTGAAATGGCGGTGATTCTACCGGGCCATGACCGCCAGCAACATGAGCGATATTCATGCACAACCCGGACATGCTCCAAATCGGCACAGGTTTGCTATGATTCACGCCCTCCGTAATGCCTGACCAGAGTAGTCCCATGCCCGATCGTAGCGCTCGCCTGCAAGCCCTTCACCAAGCCCTCAAGGAACGTATCCTGATCCTGGACGGTGGCATGGGCACGATGATCCAGAGCTATAAGCTCGAGGAGCAGGACTACCGTGGCAAACGCTTCGCCGATTGGCCAAGCGACGTCAAGGGCAACAACGACCTGCTGGTGCTGACCCGCCCGGACGTGATCGGCGGCATTGAAAAAGCCTACCTGGACGCCGGCGCCGACATTCTTGAAACCAACACCTTCAACGCCACGCGTATCTCCATGGCCGACTACGGCATGGAAGAACTGGCCTATGAACTGAACGTGGAAGGCGCACGCCTGGCGCGCAAGGTGGCCGACGCCAAAACCCACGAGAACCCGGCCAAGCCGCGTTTTGTCGCCGGTGTACTGGGCCCGACCAGCCGTACCTGCTCGCTGTCGCCGGATGTGAACAACCCCGGCTACCGCAACGTGACCTTCGATGAGCTGGTGGAAAACTACACCGAAGCCACCAAGGGCCTGATCGAAGGCGGCGCCGACCTGATCCTGATCGAAACCATCTTCGACACCCTTAACGCCAAGGCCGCGATTTTCGCCGTGCAAGGGGTGTTCGAGGAACTGGGCGTGGAACTGCCGATCATGATCTCCGGCACCATCACCGACGCGTCCGGCCGTACCCTGTCGGGCCAGACCACCGAAGCGTTCTGGAACTCCGTGGCGCACGCCAAGCCGATCTCGGTCGGTTTGAACTGTGCCCTGGGGGCCAGCGAGCTGCGCCCCTACCTGGAAGAGTTGTCGAACAAGGCCAACACCCAAGTTTCGGCGCACCCCAACGCCGGTCTGCCCAACGAATTCGGCGAGTACGACGAACTGCCGTCAGAAACCGCCAAGGTTATCGAAGAATTCGCCCAAAGCGGCTTCCTGAACATCGTCGGCGGTTGCTGCGGCACCACGCCTGGGCATATCGAAGCCATCGCCAAGGCTGTGGCCGGTTACGCGCCGCGCTCGATCCCGGATATTCCCAAGGCTTGCCGCCTGTCGGGCCTGGAGCCTTTCACCATCGACCGCAGTTCGTTGTTCGTCAACGTCGGCGAACGTACCAACATCACGGGCTCGGCCAAGTTCGCCCGCCTGATCCGCGAAGACAACTACACCGAAGCCCTGGAAGTCGCCCTGCAGCAGGTGGAAGCCGGCGCCCAGGTGATCGACATCAACATGGACGAAGGCATGTTGGATTCGAAGAAGGCCATGGTGACCTTCCTCAATCTGATCGCCGGCGAGCCGGACATCTCCCGCGTACCGATCATGATCGACTCCTCCAAGTGGGAAGTGATCGAAGCGGGCCTCAAGTGCATCCAGGGCAAGGGCATCGTCAACTCCATCAGCATGAAGGAAGGCGTGGAGCAGTTCATTCATCACGCCAAGCTGTGCAAGCGCTACGGCGCAGCGGTGGTGGTGATGGCGTTCGACGAAGCCGGCCAGGCCGACACCGAAGCGCGCAAGAAAGAAATCTGCAAACGCTCCTACGACATCCTGGTCAATGAAGTCGGCTTCCCGCCGGAAGACATCATCTTCGACCCGAACATCTTCGCGGTCGCCACCGGTATCGAAGAGCACAACAACTATGCAGTCGATTTCATCAACGCCTGTGCCTATATCCGCGACGAACTACCGTATGCGCTGACCTCCGGTGGCGTGTCCAACGTGTCGTTCTCGTTCCGCGGCAACAACCCGGTGCGCGAAGCGATCCACTCGGTGTTCCTGCTGCATGCGATCCGTGCGGGCCTGACCATGGGTATCGTCAACGCTGGCCAGTTGGAGATCTACGACCAGATCCCCGCCGAGCTGCGTGACGCCGTCGAAGACGTAGTACTCAACCGCACACCCGAGGGCACCGACGCCCTGCTGGCGATTGCCGACAAGTACAAGGGCGACGGCAGCGTCAAGGAAGCCGAGACCGAGGAATGGCGTGGCTGGGAGGTCAACAAGCGCCTGGAACATGCGCTGGTCAAGGGCATCACCACGCACATCGTCGAAGACACCGAAGAGTCGCGCCTGTCGTTCGCACGCCCGATCGAAGTGATCGAAGGCCCGTTGATGTCGGGCATGAACATCGTTGGCGACCTGTTTGGCGCCGGCAAGATGTTCCTGCCCCAGGTAGTGAAATCCGCCCGGGTGATGAAGCAGGCGGTGGCGCACTTGATTCCGTTCATCGAGCTGGAAAAAGGCGACAAACCCGAAGCCAAGGGCAAGATCCTGATGGCCACGGTCAAGGGCGACGTGCATGACATCGGCAAGAACATTGTCGGCGTGGTGCTGGGTTGCAACGGCTATGACATTGTCGACCTGGGCGTGATGGTGCCGGCGGAGAAGATCCTGCAGGTGGCCAAGGAGCAGAAATGCGACATCATTGGCCTGTCCGGCCTGATCACGCCGTCCCTGGATGAAATGGTGCATGTGGCCCGCGAGATGCAGCGCCAGGATTTCCACCTGCCGCTGATGATCGGTGGCGCCACCACCTCCAAGGCGCATACGGCGGTGAAGATCGAGCCCAAGTACAGCAACGACGCGGTGATCTACGTCACCGACGCCTCCCGCGCCGTGGGCGTGGCCACTCAGTTGCTGTCCAAGGAATTGAAGGCCGGTTTCGTCGAGAAGACCCGCCTGGAATACATCGACGTACGTGAGCGCACCTCCAACCGCAGTGCGCGCACCGAGCGCCTGAGCTATCCGGCGGCAATCGCCAAGAAGCCGCAGTTCGACTGGAGCAGCTACACCCCGGTGGTGCCAACCTTTACCGGCGCCAGGGTACTGGACAATATCGACCTCAACGTCCTGGCCGAGTACATCGACTGGACGCCGTTCTTCATCTCCTGGGACCTGGCCGGCAAGTTCCCGCGCATCCTCACCGATGAGGTGGTAGGTGAAGCGGCTACCGCGCTGTATGCCGATGCCCGGGAAATGCTCAAGAAGTTGATCGACGAGAAACTCATCAGCGCCCGTGCGGTGTTCGGTTTCTGGCCGACCAACCAAGTGCAGGATGACGACCTGGAAGTCTACGGCGACGACGGCCAGCCTATTGCCAGGCTGCACCACCTGCGCCAGCAGATCATCAAGACCGACGGCAAACCGAACTTCTCCCTCGCCGACTTCGTCGCCCCCAAGGACAGCGGCGTGACCGATTACATCGGTGGGTTCATCACCACCGCCGGCATCGGTGCCGAGGAAGTGGCCAAGGCTTACCAGGACGCGGGCGATGACTACAACTCGATCATGGTCAAGGCCCTCGCCGACCGCCTGGCCGAAGCCTGCGCCGAATGGCTGCACCAGCAAGTGCGTAAAGAACACTGGGGCTACGCCAAGGACGAGCAACTGGACAACGAGGCGCTGATCAAGGAGCAATACAGCGGCATACGCCCTGCCCCCGGCTACCCGGCGTGCCCGGATCACACCGAAAAAGCCCAGCTGTTCCAACTGCTCGACCCCGAAGCCCGCGAAATGCACGCTGGTCGCAGCGGCGTGTTCCTCACCGAGCACTACGCAATGTTCCCGGCGGCAGCGGTCAGCGGCTGGTATTTTGCCCACCCACAGGCGCAGTACTTCGCCGTGGGCAAGGTCGACAAGGATCAGGTCACCAGCTACACGGCACGCAAAGGCCAGGACCTGAGCGTGACGGAGCGTTGGCTGGCGCCGAATCTGGGCTACGACAACTGAGGTAACGCTGCTACTGGCTGCGGTAACCGTTTACCGCACCTACGATGACTCAATGCGATTTCCTGTGTCGGACCGATTCTCGGTCCGCTGAACCGGCAGCTCAGCACAACCGGTTTTATACAGGAAACGCATGTCATCATGACCGAACCCAATACTCCCTCGTCAAACTCAGCCTTTCGCCAACTGCCCGCCCAGGCAGTGCATGAGCGCTTCGCTACGCGGCCGGCGCTGTATTCCGTCGTCTTCAAGGCATTGCGCAGCCGGATGCTGGAGCACTACCCGTCGCTGGACCTCGACTGGCTTGCGGTCAAACTGGCCAGCCCTCAGCCCAATGGCGAATACACCTACCCCGCACTCATGGAGGTGGCTGTCGCCCATGTACTGAACCCACAGTTACTTGACCTGCGCGCCGTACGCGAGCGTCCGCACTTCCTCACGACACAGCCCCCCGCCGCGCTCAAGACCGGGGATGGCCAGCCGCTCGACATGCAGGTGGTCGCCCAGATTCTTGACGAATTTCCCGCGTCCCTTTACTTGTACATGCAACACGATCTGGCCGACTACTGGAGCCAGGTCGACAATCATGGCAACAGCCGCTGGCAGTGGCTTGCAGAGTTTCTCAATGGTCAGATGATTGCCACTGCGGCCAGCCAGTCACCGCTGAGCGACGTGCAGCGCGATATGCTGGCGGTAGTCGCCGCCTGGCCAGCGCAACGTGAGCGCCTGCCCCGTTCCTCACCCGCCACCTATGTATATTTCATCGAGAGCACACTCACCCGCCTCGGCAAGACGGTGCGGGTATTGACCCCGGACCTGTTATTGGTACGCGATAAACAGGTGTTGCTCTACAGCGTAGCCGGCGCAATCCAGGCGTTTGATTCGCTGGAGGCGTTCAGCCAGGCCTGGGGGAGCAGGATGCAACGCGAGTTTCAGTTCGACAGCCTCACTTGGCAACGCAACGAAACTGCCGCCAACGTGTTTGAACAACAGGCCGGGCTGATCCTCAACCAACAACTCGAAGACCTGGCAGCCCTATCGTTCCAGGGGCAAGACGAAAAAGAACTCGATCAACGCCTGGACATGATCACCAACCCGGCCAGGTATTTTACCGACATCAAGTTGCCCGACACCGAGCGCCTTGGCACTGTGAGCCAGCAACTGCCGCAATGGCTCAAGCAAGCCGAGCCCGCGGATCGTTTCGCCTATCACCGCCACTTGCAGGATATGGCGCATGCTCTGCAAAAAAACCAGGGGCGATCGTTCAACGAGGGTATTGAAAACATCCACACATTCAGCCGCAGCGCATTGCGCAAGCAGATGCAAACCGATCACGGCGATTTCGACCCTGATGCGGTGCTGTTGGACTTTGCGGTAGCGGCAGGTTATCCGGGCGGCGCGGGAATCATCGAACACGTGCGCATGTCGCTGACGGAGCTGGCCCTGAAGAATCTGGCCGGCAAGCCCAAAGGTACGTTGAAGCTGTCTTCCACAACAGCCACGCCACTGCCTGGCTGGTTGAATGAAGACTATCTGATGGGCAGCAACGGCCTGATCCAGCGCGTCGATATCGGCACCACCTACCCTAATGCCCTCAAAGATCTGCTGCTGTCCGATACCGTCGAGGCGCGTCGCCGCGAGTTGCTGTTTACTCGCGAACTGAAGGCTCATCTGCCGATGCAGGCGCTGGAATTCAAGGTCCGCCAGCAGCATGGCATGACCGTGACGGGTTATCAGTATGTCAAGGCGCTCATGGGAGAAACGCCTTCGCTCAGACTCGTCAACGATCAGGAAATCGTCCTGCGCCCCCTGGCGTTGTGCCGTAAAGCCGGGGCCACGCCGGACGAAGTGAATAATATGTTTATCATTGAGCCTCGCGACTCCCAGGTCGGCCCACACTTGCTGTACCGACCGCTGTACGCCGAGTCCCTCAACGAATACCCCACGCGCCAGGCGCTGCTGGAGGCCATCGCCGAACCGGGTGCGTTGCAGGACAGCGTGCTGACCTGGCTGTCGGACAAGGCGCGCCCCATCTATGCACACGGCGGCATCAAAGAGCCGCACATCATCCGTTTCTTGCCCGGCGACGAGTTCAACCGACCCGAGAAACCAGCGCCCGCGACCCTGGCCGTCGATGACGGCGCCGGTGAATGGCTCCAGTCCCAGCTCAACGGCCAACTGCCCAACCATCTGTTTGGCAGCACCGCACGGGCACTGGTCGACCTGGCGGACCGCGAGTCGATCTCCAACACCGAAAGCCGATGGGCCATTGTGATGGAGGGTGCCTGGTTGTTGTTCAATACACTGCTGCTGCCCTTGGTACAGGGCCCAGCCATGTTGGCCGGCTGGTTCCTGGTGCTGGTTGCCAGCCTGGAGCAGGACTTGGCGGGCCTGGACAGCAACGATCCCACCACCCGCGAGTTGGCGCTGATTGATCTGCTGCTCAATACTGCGATGGTGTTGCTGCATGGCGCATCGCCTTCTGCCAAACCGTTGTCGCCACCGAGTGCAACCGACAGCGCGTTGCGCCTTGAAACCTGGCGCCGTGCACCAGGCCTGCCGCCACCACAGGATGCGCCAGTGATACGTTCTGGCGCAGTGTCATTGCCGGGAGAACCCCCGGCATCAGGCCACACCGCCCTGGACTTCATTCGCTCGCTGGCAAGCCCACACGCAAGCGAACGACTGAGGGCGATGCTGGACATCAATGTGCCATGGCCTGAACCCTTGCCGACTGCGCAAGGCAGCGGCCCGCTCAAAGGCCTTTACCGCATAAATGGCACCTGGCACGCCAGCCTCGGCGGGTTGCTGTTCCAGGTCAATGTGGTGCCGGGATTCAACGAGGTCTATCTGGTACACCCGCAATATCCGCAACACCCCGGTTTCAAGCTGATAAGCGACCACCAGGGGCACTGGCGCCTGGACACTCACGCCAGGCTGGAGGGCGGAATGCCCCGGGAACGCTTGAGTAAATGGCAGAAGGAACGTGCCGAAAAACTGGGTGTATTAAAGGCCGAATTGCAAGCACTGAATGCCGAAATATTCTCGCTGATACCCACTTCGCTTTCGCTACAAAGCACTCTGAACGCAGCCCGTGCCCAACTTGTTGAACAAAGCAAAAGCCTGCGCAAGGATTGGTTATTGCTGGCTAGTTCCGCGAACATACCGAAGTTGCACGCAGAAGTTCTTATCCGTCATGAGAAACGGCGCGTCGCGGCGGCCCAAGCCAGGACGCAGTGGAATATCGCCCTCGATAACTTCCAGCAGTACGGCCGCGAGGTAATGACGCTGATGAAAAAAGTCGAAGCCAAGACCAGCGAACTGATGGCTGTCGACAGGACTGACCCCACTTATGTAAGGGAGCGAAACAGGGCAAGCAAAAGCAATTTTGACTTCTGGGCAGGCATCTACGAATCGGTGTCGCAAAAAATGGCAGACGCCCTGGAAACCGATCGTGGCGAAACCGACGCTGAACTCAGCGCCCGCGCATCACGGGAGCTGCCGCAAAACATCAGCGGCGCCTACGACGACTACATCATCACCAAAAAACGCCAGCTTGCCGCGCTTACGGAAATGGTCGAGCCCGCTGAAAAGATCGAGACGTTACTCAAAGAGGCAGACCCGGCCCTGCGCCAGATACTCTTGCAAGGCAAGCCCTCTGATCAAAACATCCGCTCGGTCGCGATCAAACAGCACGCCCTGCTGGTGTTCATGGACTTGGTGTTCAATCGCATGAATGACTCGCGCAACCCAACGGAATTTCCATTCGTACGCGAGCTGACCGACAAGAGAACCGCAACCAGCTTGATGGCGCATACGGAAATGCTCACCACTACCGGCTATTCGGCCCGAGAGCAGATCGACGTCCTCAAGGACGTTCTGGAGCGATATGAGCAATTGGAAAACGCTGTCACGTCGCTGGCTGAAATGAATTCCGGCTTCATTCGCGAGGAGCATCGCCAACCGTTTCTGGACTATCTGGCTTATGCCCGCACCAGCCTTGAGGCGCAGTTGGCCAATTTGATTCTGGTGGAAGAAGGCTTCGCGCCACTGCCAACGCCCGAGC
Organism: Pseudomonas sp. NBRC 111138; assembly: GCF_001320835.1. NCBI lineage: Bacteria > Pseudomonadati > Pseudomonadota > Gammaproteobacteria > Pseudomonadales > Pseudomonadaceae > Pseudomonas > Pseudomonas sp. NBRC 111138. Next base: position 56,849 of record NZ_BCBO01000098.1, read on the forward strand.
GCATCACACGGCAGAAAGCACCGAACCGAAGAGTGATCAAGACCCGTGACCGCAGGACCCTGGTGGGTGAAGTGCGCCCTGCCCAGCGCGACACACCGGGTAACTTCGTCGATATCAAGGACCCGCTCACCGGAAAAACCCTCGCCACCTACCTTGAACACCCCGGCGAAGGTGTATGGAACGTGGTTGAAGAGGTCGGGCCCTCAGCGCCCGCGCCGACGGCAATCAAGCGTTCGCTGAAGACCATAGAAGCACAGGCGCAAACCGTCAGGGACGAGCGCACCGGCATTGACAGCAGCATCGCCTTCCAACAACGAAAGTTACGCGACCCGGGCCGACTGGAAAGCCTCGATCCCCTTGAGTGGGATGTGATACTGACCCAGCACGCAGCGAAGTTCACAACCCTTGCCGAAGAACTCCAGCGCGATCACGCCAACGATCCCGGCGCTCGCACGTTGATCGATCAGTACCGCAGCCTGGCGGCCGAGGCAACGCAACAGGCACGTGAGCGTTGCAGCGAAGGGTACAAGTTGCAACGCCCCAAAGCCTCCCACGTCGATTACTTGTGGAAACACGGTTTTGTCGATATCAACCTGGTGAAGAGCCGCGTGCCGTTGAAGGCCGGTGACTTTCTCACCGAGTATGCAGTACGCGATAAAAGCAAAATCAGGGCGGGTATAAAGGGAAAGGACAATGTTTTGTGGTACGCGCATTTTCATTATTCGGCCGTCGATCAAGCGCCCTCCCAACCTGATTTCGGTCACCTTAAAACCCCGAGTGAACAGCGATATACGCGCCGGGAACTGATTGAACAGGCGCGTGCCGACAACCGCGCCGTGGTCAACCTGGAGAAAGCCGAGATCAAGCCACCGCTTGATCAGCGGCTATTCCTGGGGTTGGAGGTACTGGCTTCCAAATGAGCCTCGACAGACTGTCTATACTCTGCATGAGAACCTTGTTGACGAGGGGTTTATGGACGATCCAATCGATGACAAACCACCGACCTTCCGGCAGATGCTGCACAGCGTGACGGCCGCCGCGTTCGGTGTGCAAAGCGGCAAGAATCGCGCCCGCGATTTCACCCATGGCAAACCCAGCCACTTTGTGATCCTGGGCGTTGCGTTCACGGTGGTGTTTGCGTTGACGCTGTTTGGCATCGTCAAGCTGGTGCTGTACCTGGCCGGTGTTTAACGCCGCCGATGCAGACTGAACGCATAAACAGGACGCCGGTTTGCCAACGACCGCCAGCGCACGGAATCCACCGGCGCTGGCGGCGCTGACAAATGCAGGCGCTCAGATAAACCTTGAATATCGACCGCCATCATCTTGGCTACTCGACAACCAATCGCTGCTCAATCAACGTTTTTATTACTGGTGGCTGACCCAAAATACAGCGGTGCCGACCACGAGAATAATCAGAAACAAAATGGCCCAGGCATCAACGGTACTGTCAGGTTTACGGGCTTTGGTGGAATTACTCATCGCATCGCCTCTTGTCGGTTTTATAGGTGACTGCACTAAGACTCGTCCACAGTAAAGACCAGTCTTGCCCCCATGACAAATGTGGGTATCGCGATAACTGTTCTCATTAGTCAGTTTGGTTATGTGCATATACCCAAACATCACTTTTGCGCATATACGCAAACTGGTATCGTGCGCCGGCTCCGTTGGGAGTGCGCGGCCGTGCGCGCAGATTTGCCGAGAACAGGACCTATATGTACGTATACGACGAATACGATCAGCGCATCATCGAGGACCGCGTCAAGCAGTTCCGTGATCAGACCCGACGCTACTTAGCAGGTGAACTGAGCGAAGAAGAGTTCCGCCCTCTGCGCCTGCAAAATGGCCTTTACGTTCAGCGCTTTGCGCCGATGCTGAGGGTGGCCGTGCCCTATGGCCAACTGACGTCGCGCCAGACGCGAATGATGGCCAAGATCGCCCGCGACTTCGACAAAGGCTATGCCCATATCAGCACCCGCCAGAACGTGCAGTTCAACTGGCCGGCCCTGGAAGATGTGCCGGATATCCTGGCTGAACTGGCTACCGTGCAGATGCACGCCATTCAGACCAGCGGTAACTGCCTGCGCAACGTGACCACCGACCAATTTGCCGGCGTCGCTGCCGACGAGTTGATCGACCCACGGCCGTGGTGCGAAATCGTGCGCCAGTGGACTACCTTCCACCCTGAGTTCGCCTACCTGCCACGCAAGTTCAAGATCGCCATCAATGGCTCGACCTCGGACCGCGCCGCCATCGAAGTCCACGATATCGGCCTGGAGCCGGTGTACAACGCTGCAGGCGAGCTGGGCTTCCGTGTGCTGGTGGGTGGCGGCCTTGGTCGTACGCCGGTGGTCGGTGCGTTCATCAACGAGTTCCTGCCATGGCAGGACCTGTTGAGCTACCTCGACGCCATCCTGCGGGTCTACAACCGCTATGGCCGTCGCGACAACAAGTACAAGGCCCGGATCAAGATCCTGGTCAAGGCGCTGACCCCTGAGGTGTTTGCCCAGAAAGTCGATGCTGAGATGGAACACCTGCGCGGCGGCCAGACCACCCTGACCGAAGCCGAAGTGCACCGCGTCGCCAAGCACTTCGTCGACCCTGAGTACAAGGCCCTGAGCAATCAGGACGCCGAGTTGGCTGCACTCGACCAGCAACACCCAGGCTTCGCCCGCTGGCGCACGCGCAATACCCTGGCGCACAAGAAGCCGGGCTACGTGGCAGTGACCCTGTCGCTCAAGCCCACCGGCGTTGCACCTGGCGATATCACCGACAAGCAACTGGACGCGGTCGCCGACCTGGCCGAGCGCTACAGCTTTGGCCAACTGCGCACCTCCCACGAGCAGAACATCATTCTCGCGGACGTTGAACAGAGCCAACTGTTCACCCTGTGGGGCGAACTGCGCGAAGGCGGCTTTGCTACGCCGAACATAGGCCTGCTGACCGATATCATCTGCTGCCCGGGCGGCGACTTCTGCTCCCTGGCCAACGCCAAGTCGATCCCGATTGCGGAGTCGATCCAACGCCGTTTCGACGACCTGGATTACCTGTTCGATATCGGCGAGCTGGACCTGAACATCTCCGGTTGCATGAACGCTTGTGGTCACCACCACGTCGGCCACATCGGCATCCTGGGCGTGGACAAGAAAGGCGAAGAATTCTACCAAGTGTCCCTGGGTGGCAGCGCCAGCCGCGATGCGAGCCTGGGCAAGATCCTCGGCCCATCCTTCGCCCAGGAAGCCATGCCAGAGGTGATCGGCAAGCTGATCGACGTGTATATCGAACAGCGTACCGAAGATGAGCGCTTCATCGACACCTACCAGCGCATCGGCATCGACCTGTTCAAGGAGCGTGTCTATGCAGCGAATCATTAAGAACAACGCAGTCGTCGACGAAACCTGGCACCTGCTGCCCAAGGACGCGAGCTTCGACGGCATCTCCAACTGCGACGACCTGATCGTGCCGCTGGCCCTGTGGCGTGAGCACGGCCATGCCCTCAAGGCCCGCGATGGCGGCCTGGGCGTGTGGCTGGACGCCGATGAGGAAGCCGAAGAAATCGGTGATGACGTGCAGCATTTTCAGGTCATCGCCCTGAACTTCCCGGCCTTCACCGACGGGCGCAACTACTCCAACGCCCGCCTGCTGCGTGACCGTTATGGCTACAAGGGTGAACTGCGGGCCATTGGCGACGTGCTGCGTGACCAGTTGTTCTACCTGCACCGCTGCGGGTTCGATGCCTTCGCCTTGCGCGCGGACAAAGACCCGTACGAAGCGCTGGAAAGTCTCAAGGATTTCTCGGTGACCTATCAAGCGGCCACCGATGAACCCCTGCCACTGTTCCGCCGCCGCTGACACCTTGTCCCTGTAGGAGCGAGCTTGCTCGCGAAAAACCTGAACGATAACGCAGGTCGCCTGGCTGTAGTGGCGCCCTCGCGTTCTTCGCGAGCAAGCTCGCTCCTACAGTTCCATCGCCCGTCAATCCTGTGTGATCGACTGCCGCTTGACATTAAAGTTAACTTTAAGCTTAGCCTGAGACCTCCCCTGCTCAGGAGTTAACCCATGTCACCGTTCGAATCGCTGCAACTGCCCAACGGCCAAGTCATCGCCAACCGCATCGCCAAGGCCGCGATGGAAGAGAATATGGCGGACCTGCATCAGGCACCGTCCAAAGCATTGAAGCAGCTATACAAGACCTGGGCCGACGGCGAGCCCGGCTTACTGTTGACCGGTAACGTGATGATCGACCGCCGCGCCATGACCGGCCCTGGCGGTGTCGCGCTGGAAAACGAGCAACACCTGGCCAGTTTTCGTGAATGGGCCGACGTAGCCCGGGCCAAAGGTGTGCACTTCTGGGTACAGCTCAGCCATCCGGGCCGCCAGACCATGGCCAACCTCGGTCAACAAGCGTTGGCACCCTCGGCTATTGCGCTGGATGTGGGCAGTTTTTCCAAGATGTTCGCCAAACCCAAGGCCATGACCGAAGACGACATCCAGGACGTCATCAAGCGCTTCGCCACCAGCGCCCGCCTGGCCGAGCAAGCCGGGTTCACCGGGGTGCAGGTCCACGGCGCCCATGGCTATTTGTTGAGTCAGTTCCTCTCGCCCTTGAGCAACCATCGCACCGACCGTTGGGGCGGCTCCCTGGAAAACCGGGCACGCCTGCTGCTAGAAGTCATCCGTGCCGTGCGGGCCAATGTCAGCCCTTCATTTTGTGTGTCGGTAAAGCTCAATTCCGCAGACTTCCAGCGCGGCGGCTTCGATGAGACCGATGCACGCGCTGTAGTGGAAATGCTCAATACACTGCCGATCGATTTGCTTGAGTTGTCCGGCGGCAGCTATGAAGCGCCGGCCATGCAAGGTGAAGCGCGGGACGGCCGCACCTTGGCCCGTGAAGCCTACTTTTTGGATTTCGCCACGCAAATGGCGAGCATCGCCACCATGCCACTGATGGTGACCGGAGGTATTCGCCGCTTGCCGGTGGTCCAGCAAGTATTGGACAGCGGCATCGCCATGGCCGGCATCGCCACCGCCCTGACCCTGGAGCCGCAACTGATCAAACAGTGGCGTGAAGGTCGCGACCTCAACCCACAACTGCGGCCCATGGAATGGAAGCGCAAACCGCTGGCCGCCCTCGCCACCCTCGCCGTGGTGCGCGACCAGATGCGTCGCCTGAGCCGCGGCCGTCTGCCCAACCCCAACGTTGCGCCCTGGCTGGCATTGGCCTGTGACCAGTGGTTTATCGCGCGGCGTACGCGGCAGTATCGCGCGAGCATGACGCAATCTTCACATTAATGGCGGAGCATTCGCCGTGATTGAACTGTCCCCTACTGATCAGCAGTTTTTCAACCTCACTGACGATTGGAGTTCCTCATGGCGAAAATCAACCTGGCCCAGCAGTTGGCGACCACCCTGGAACAAGCGGGTATCAAGCGTATCTGGGGGCTCACCGGCGACAGCCTCAATGGCCTGACCGACGCCCTGCGCAGCATGGACAGCATCGAGTGGATGCATGTGCGCCACGAGGAGGTCGCCGCCTTCGCTGCCGGTGCCGAAGCGGCGGCCACCGGCGAGTTGACGGTGTGCGCCGGCAGTTGCGGGCCGGGTAACCTGCATTTGATCAATGGTTTGTTCGATTGCCATCGCAACCATGTGCCGGTGCTGGCGATTGCCGCGCAAATTCCGTCCTCGGAGGTTGGCCTGAATTACTTTCAGGAAACCCATCCCCAGGAGCTGTTCAAGGAATGCAGCCACTTTATCGAGCTGGTGAGCAACCCCGAGCAGATGCCTCAGGTGCTGCACCGTGCCATGCGTTCGGCGATCCTCAACCGAGGCGTGGCGGTGGTGGTGATTCCGGGGGATGTGTCGCTGTTGGAGGTGGAAGATAAGCTCAAGCCGTGGCCGGCCTTGCACGCACCGCGCACCGTGCCGATTGAGCAGGACTTGCAGCGCCTCACCGACATGCTCCAGAGCAGCGAGAAAGTCACCCTGCTGTGTGGCAGCGGCTGTGCCGGTGCCCACGATCAAGTGGTGGCGCTGGCCGACGCCCTCGGCGCGCCGGTGGTGCACGCATTGCGGGGCAAGGAGCACGTGGAGTGGGATAACCCGTTCGACGTCGGCATGACCGGCCTGATCGGTTTCAGCTCCGGCTACCACGCCATGCTCGATTGCGACACCTTGGTCATGCTCGGCACCGACTTCCCTTATCGCCAGTTCTACCCGACCGACGCCAGGATCATCCAGGTGGACCGCAACCCCCAAGCCCTGGGGCGCCGTGCGACCCTGGACCTGGGCATCGCCGCCGACGTCAGTGAAACCATCGACGCGCTGTTGCCGCGCCTGACCCGCAAGACCGATCGCAGCTTCCTCGAAACCTCCCTCAAGCACTACGAAAAAGCCCGCCAAGGCCTGGATGACCTGGCGCAACCGTCCAAGGCCGGCCGGCCAATCCATCCCCAGTATGTGGCGCGCTTGCTCAGCGAACTGGCCGATGATGATGCGATCTTTACCGCCGATGTCGGCTCACCCACCGTGTGGGCGGCGCGTTATCTGAAGATGAACGGCAAGCGCCGGCTGATCGGCTCGTTCAACCATGGCTCGATGGCCAACGCCATGCCTCAGGCTATCGGCGCTCAGGCGGCGTTCCCTGGACGACAGGTGATCTCGATGTCCGGGGACGGTGGTTTCACCATGTTGATGGGGGATTTCATTTCCCTGGCGCAACTGCAATTGCCGGTCAAACTCGTGGTGTTCAACAATTCGTCCCTGGGCTTTGTCGCGATGGAGATGAAGGCTGCGGGTTACCTGGACACCGGCACCGAGCTGAAAAACCCGGACTTCGCGGCCATGTCCAATGCCATGGGCATTTTGGGCATACGTGTGGAGCAATCCGAAGACTTGGAGCCGGCACTGCGCCGAGCCCTGGCCCACGATGGCCCGGTGTTGGTGGATGTGGTGACCGCGACTCAGGAACTGGTGATGCCGCCGAGCATCAAGCTGGAACAGGCCAAGGGGTTCAGCCTGTACATGCTCAAGGCGGTGATGAGCGGGCGTGGCGATGAGGTTATCGAACTGGCACGCACCAACTGGTTGCGATAACCCCCTACTGTAGGAGCGAGCTTGCTCGCGAAGATCGCTAACGGTAACGCTGACATCCTGAATGAACGCGTTGTCGTCGAGTTTTTCGCGAGCAAGCTCGCTCCTACAGGTGCCGGGCTAATTTCAGCCTTTCTGCTTTTCTACCCACTTGCCGTAGGCATCGATGAATGCCTGCAGGAACGGCTTGGTCTTGTCCGACACCTTCCCCGCCTCATCGAACACACTGCCTGCCCCGCCCAGATAGGCTTCCGGCTGTTGCATGCACCACACATCCAGGAACACCAGGGACTGGCGCAAATGGTGGTTGGCGCCAAAGCCGCCAATGGCACCCGGCGACACGCTGATGATCGCCCCCGGCTTGCCACTCCAGGCGCTCTGCCCGTATGGGCGCGAGCCCACGTCAATGGCATTTTTCAAGGCCGCCGGCACGGAGCGGTTGTATTCGGGGGTGACGAACAGCACCGCGTCGGATGAACTCACTTGTTTGCGGAAAGTACTGTAGGCTGCGGGCGGTGTTGCACCGTCGATGTCCTCGTTGTAGAGCGGCAAGTCGCCGATTTCAACAATGTTCAACTTGAGATTGGCAGGGGCCAGTTCGGCCAGGGCCAGGGCGACCTTGCGGTTGATCGACTCTTTTCTCAAGCTGCCCACCAGGACGGCAATCGTGTAGACCTTGCTCATTGAGGTTTCCCGACTTCTGAATAAAGGAGCCTGTAGTTATAGAGGCTTCGCGACGCGTTCACCAGAGGGTTGTGCGGATTCCCTCGCCGTTTTCCTTGCAAGCACTTGCGTAGGAAGCGTCTGAAAATATCAGCGAATAGTATTTTTTTCTTATAGGTAAACTACCCCGCTCCCTGACGGTCTACAGAACCGCAAATCGAGTGTTTATCTCCAGAGGTTCTAAACAGATGGCTGCAGTACTTGTTGGACAGTTTCATGCCAGAGACGCGGAAGGCCGCGTTTATTCGGTGCATGAGTTTCAGGAATCCAACCCGGCGCAAGGCGACCTGGCCGGATCGACGCCCACCACGACCTACAAGCTGGCCATTGGCGACCGTGTAGAAAAGCTGGAAGGTGATGAATTCAAACTGATCCAGTCGGGCACTATTCTCGTGCGCGAGTCCGAAACCACTCTGGCATCGTAAGCGCTTGCCTTGTTCACCTGCTCAGTCCTGGGGACTGGGCTGGGGACGTTCATAGGCGGCGGATCTGCGTCACCTCTATGCCCTGCTCGTCTTGCTTGAGCGTCACCAGCACCTGGCCGTGCTCCCCTTGCACGGTAAACATCGAGCGCTTGTAACCTGCCGCATTGTACGCGGGGTAAGCCTCCACCTCCCTGACCAGGGTGATCCCCACGACTGCGCCCACCTGCTCGCCCACCTGTTGCTGGGAGCGAATAAAGGCCTCCAGTGCGAGATTGTCCGGCGTCGGTTCATCCTGATGATTGAAGAAGTAAGCCGCCAGGCCTCCCACGGTCACTAGGACCACGAGTTGCTTGGCCGTTACCCCGAAGAAAGTCGAGGGTAGAGGCATATGAGACCAGACCTGTTTTTTATTTTAAGTACCGGGAAACCGGCAGGGGTCGTTGCTGATCAGACCCGCCATTCTAATGGGGTCCTGGCTGAGCGCCATAGGCCGGGACGACCCCGGCAGTCTTTTTTGCGCACGAAGGCCTGCGCCATTGAATCCCCTGCGCACTGCACATAGACTCCGGCCATGCGTTTACGTCATATCGAAGTGATTCAGGCCATCTTGCAGACCGGCCACCTCGGCACCGCCGCCGAGTGGTTGCAACTCCCCGTGGGCGAAGTAGACTCCACTCTCAAGGACGCTGAGCAGCAATTGGGCTTCATGCTGTTCGCCAGCGTGCGCGGGCGTTTGCAGCCCACCCGGGAAACCCTGGAATTGCAGGCACAAATCACTGCTCTGTATGAAGCCCTGGAGCCGTTGCAACGCCTTGCCAGCCGCTTGAAACACCATCATGCGCCGCCCCTGCGCGCGCTCTGCACGCCGCCGTTGGCCAACCAACTGTTGCCCCAGAGCATTGCTGCACTGCGTCGACGCTTCCAGGACATGCCGTGCAACCTGTCGAGCCAGCCAGTTGGCGAGATCATCAACAGCCTGCTGTTGCATGAAGCCGATGTGGGCCTGAGCCTGCATGACCCAGAACATCCACAGATCCAGAGCACGGTGCTGGCCCAAGGCAAATTGCAGTTGCTGGCCCCCCATGGCTGGCTCAAGCCCAAGCAAAAATACATTGCGCTGCAGGAGTTGGCCGGCCAGTCGTTGATCGGCCTTGAAGGCCATGACCCGCTCAGCCGCTTGCTGGATGCCAAGCTGCACGCCCTGCGGCCGCTGCCCGTGGTGCAGACGCGGGTGCAAACCTACCCGATGATGCGCGGCTTGGTGGAGGCCGGAGAAGGCCTGGCGATTGTCGACCCGTTCACTGCCTTGGGTGCACGAGAGTCCGGGCTTGATGCGTGCCCGGTGTCACCACCGATAGTGGTCAGCCTGTATGCGTTGACCTTGAAAGACGCTGCGCCCTCCCCGGCATTGAATGCGCTGCTGGAAATCGTCATCCAGAAAGCCGAAAGCCTGCTTGGCAACGACACCAAGTCCCCGTAGGAGCGGGCTTGCTCGCGAAGAACGTGAACGATCACACGCTCATCCTTATGCAACGCGGCGCCTTGGCGTTTTTCGCGAGCAAGCTCGCGCCTACAGGGGTCAGACAGCCTCCACTTGCGCCTTGAACAACCGATACCAGAAAATCGCGACCTCGCGGGTTTGCGGGTCAATCCCGCGATAACGCAGTTGATCGATGCCGCCCATTACATAGCCACAACGCTCATACAGGCGACAGGCGCCGAGGTTGTTGTTCTGGGTCTCAAGCATCATGCCCGGCAGGTTCTTCTTGCGGGCCCAGAACTGCGCCACGTCCAACAACGACTTGGCCACGCCATGTCGGCGCGCCGGTAACGCCACGGCCAACTCGTCAACATGGGCGAAACCGTTCCAGTTGGTGCTGACCACGATATGCCCCACTGCGCGGTCATCCAGGTACGCCATGAAGATCGAGCTGTCGGCGGCATCACGAAAACTGGCGAATTCTTCCGGGTCGATGCCATAGCACTTGCGGTACGGCAGCACTTTTTCCACCGGCCATTGTTCGACGCGCTGGCCCATTTGCGGCACCCCATAGGCACTGACTTCAAAGCTGAAATCATTGCCCCACACATAGGCGTCAAAACCTTCGTCGGCGACTCGCACACTGAGCCCTGGATACTTCGGGTTCATTACAGCTTGCATAGACTTCCTTAACCCTTGATGCAGTCGACGGTATAACGACGGCCACTGCCGTCATCTTCGTGTTGCAGCCCATGCACATCCGCGACAAAACCGGGGAAACTGCTATCGAACGTGCGGGCAAATGCCAGGTAATCGATGATTGAACGTGTTGACTCGGTGAAGCGTTCGCCGGGCATGATCAGTGGTATGCCCGGCGGGTAAGGCACAAGCATTACAGCGGCGATGCGTCCTGCCAAGGCATCGATGCAGACCGCCTCCACCTCGCCCCTGACCAACTGGTCGTAGGCATCGGCGGGTTTCATCGCGATTTGCGGCAATACCGTATACATACGCTTGAGGTGCCTGGCCGTGGCATTGCTACGGTAACAGCTGTGCAACTGGTCGCAAAGGTCGCGCAGCCCCAGGCCTTGATAACGTGCCGGGCCTTGGGCATACACCGACGGCAAGCAAGTGGCCAGGCTGACATTGGCATCGTAGCTACGCTTGAACTCCAGCAGCTCGGTGAGCAAGGTGCTCCATTTACCTTTGGTAATGCCCATGGAAAACAGCACGAGAAACGAATACAGCCCAGTCTTCTCCACCACCAGCCCGCGCTCCCAGAGGAACTTGCTGACCACTGCAGCGGGAATCCCACACTCGCTCAATGCCCCACCGGCGTTGAGGCCAGGCATCACCAGTGTGACTTTGATCGGGTCCAGCAGCACGTAGTCTTCAACAACGTCGCCAAAGCCATGCCACTCATCCCCAGGGTGCAATAGCCAATCCGCAGTGGCGACCCGGTCGATACCCGCGACCGAGGGTGGCTGCCAGATGGAAAACCACCAGTCTTCCGCCGCGATATGCTGGCGCAAGTTGGCCAGGGCGCGACGAAAACTCAAGGCCTCGTCGAACATTTCCTGAAGCAGCGAGCGCCCGGCCGGGCCTTCCATCATTGCCGAGGCCACATCCAGCGACGCGATGATGCTGTATTGCGGCGAGGTGGAGATATGCATCATGAAGGCTTCATTGAAGCGGTCACGGTCCAGTTGCCGTGCGCCGCCGTCCTGTACGTGGATCATCGACGCCTGGCTGAATGCCGCCAGCAACTTATGCGTACTGTGGGTGGTGAACACCAAGGGGCTGTCCGGCGTGCGCGAGGTACCCATGCCATAACGCCCGGCGAAGAACTCGTGAAAGGCGGCGTAGGCATACCAGGCCTCATCAAAATGCAGCACCTCGACACTGTTGCCCAGTTGCTGCTTGATCAGTTCGGCGTTGTAACACAGGCCGTCATAGGTGGAGTTGGTCACCACCGCCAATTTCACTTTCGGTGGTCGCCCACGGGTCAAGGGGCTGGCGTCGATCTTGGCGCGGATCGACTCAGGGCTGAATTCGCCCAGGGGGATCGGGCCGATGATCCCCAGCTCGTTGCGCTCCGGGCACAGGTACAGCGGGATCGCGCCGGTCATGATGATCGAATGCAACACCGACTTGTGGCAATTGCGGTCTACCAGCACCAGGTCATCGCGCCCCACCATGGAATGCCAGACGATCTTGTTGGCGGTGGACGTGCCGTTGATCACGAAGAACGTATGGTCGGCGCCAAAGTTGCGCGCGGCGCGTGCCTCGGCTTCGGCCAAAGGCCCGGTGTGATCGAGCAGCGAGCCCAGTTCGGGCACCGACACCGACAAGTCAGAGCGCAGGGTGTTTTCCCCGAAGAACTGATGAAACGCCTGCCCCACCGGGCTTTTGCGATAGGCCACGCCACCGCCATGACCGGGGGTGTGCCAGGAATAATTGGAATCGGCGGTGTGTTGCACCAACGCCTTGAAGAACGGCGGCAACAGGCCATCCAGGTACGTGCGTGCGGCGCGGGCGACCTGGCGCGCCAGAAACGGCACGGTGTCTTCGAACAGATAAAGAATGCCGCGCAGCTGGTTGAGCTCGCTCATGGCATCGGCGGGCGCGTTTTCCAGGGTGACTTGCTCGCCCAGCGCAAAGATCGGCAGGTTGGGTGCGCGCAGGCGCGCCAAGCGAATCAACTCCACCATGTTCTGCAACAGATGAGTGTTTTCCCCGGCGCCTTCGGCGGCAATCAGCATGCAGGCCAGACCGTGATGGGTAGCGGCCACCAGCCGCCCCTCGGCGTAGTCCACCGCAGAAAAAATACTGAAGCCCTCTTGTTCCAACTCCCTGGCGATGCCTCGAACCCGGTCACCGGCAACGGTGTCGGCCTTGATGTCACGGTGCACGATCAGAACAGGGAACTTCAGGTCTTTGTACATGAGCACTCTTACTCCGGAGGCTTTGCACAAGGGTAGAAGCTGGAAGCAAAAGTGGCGAATGAAGATTTCACAGGTGGTCGAGAGGTACCTGCATAACCGTCGGTACGGCGTTGAACCTGTGGCGAGGGAGCTTGCTCCCGTGACGGCCTGCCAGCTGGGCCATACCTACCTGACACCCCGCGATCAAACTGTGGGTGGGCTGGGCCGGCACTCCGGTTTTTCCAAAGTGACCCGCTGTCAGAGCGGAACGCTAAGGGGCCGTTACCGCAGGAATGGAGATGCACCCAATCCAACCGTGTTGACTGTCAGGCCGCATTCGCGAGCAAGCCCGCTCCCACAGTTTGATCGCGGGGCGTCAGGTCGATAGGCGTTGGCTGGCAGGCCGCTATCGCAGGCAAGCCAGCTCCCACAGTTTGATCGCGCAGCGTCAGGTAGATAGGTGTTGGCTGGCAGGCCGTCACGGGAGCAAGCTCCCTCGCCACAGATGCAACTGTGTAAGTACCCATGGCTGCAAGCCTGCTCCTACATGAGCGGTTATTGCTGAGTGAGTTGAGTCCACAACGCCGGCGCACCGGCTGCCTTGGCAATCGCCTCCAGCCTTGCCGCATGCTCGGCCAGGTCCTGCTCGCTGGCACGGATGATCGGCGTCGGCTTGCGATCAGCTGGCAAGCGGCGGATTTCCGAAGGGCGGTTGCCCGACCCTTCCGCCGAACCGCTGCCATCGGATGCATTACCGGCCAGGGACAGGCTGGTCTGCCCGCCGGTCATGGTCAGGTAAACGTCGGCCAGGATCTCGGAGTCAAGCAAGGCGCCGTGGAGTTCACGGCCGGAGTTGTCGACGCCATAGCGCTTGCACAAGGCATCGAGGCTGTTGCGCTGGCCCGGGTGACGCTCGCGGGCCATCATCAAGGTATCGAGGATCGTACAGTGCTGGGAGATGTCCGCACGGTCAGTCTGCCCCATCAGGGCAAATTCGTTGTTGATGAAGCCGATGTCGAACGCCGCGTTATGGATGATCAACTGGGCGCCATTGATGAATTCGAAGAACTCATCGGCCACTTCGGCGAAGCGCGGCTTGCCCTTGAGGAATTCGTCAGTGATGCCGTGGACGCCAATCGCGCCCTCGTCACTGTCGCGGTCCGGTTGCAGGTAGACGTGGAAGTGGCGGCCGGTCAGGCGGCGCCCCATCAGTTCGACACAGCCGATTTCGATGATCCGGTGACCATCGGTCACCGGCATGCCGGTGGTTTCGGTATCGAGTACAACAGATCGGATGGCCATCAGGGTTCAGCTCTCAACGGTTCGGTACAGTTCAAGGGGCGGGATATTAGCACGCTCTGTAAACGAAGCGCCCATGGCACCCAATCACCGGTGGACACCCAACAGTTATTTACAAGGTTTCGCAAACTTGCTGCGGTTTTCTACGTCCCTCGTCGCTAACCTGCGCGCCTCCTCCAGATACGGAATTCACTGACTCATGTTCAACCTGAAATGGCTGTTCATCCCCTGCCTGTTCAGCGCTGCCGGTGCGCAAGCCACCAGTTTCGTGATGACCACTGACGCCTTGGTGAGCCTGTCGATGAGTGCCACGGGCGGCACCAGCAGCAGCTTCAAGGACGACAAGATTGTGCTGGCGGCCAAGGCCGATGCCGCATCGTTTGTCGCAAGCGAAGGTGCAATACGCGGTGTCCAGTTGGAGTCAGCCTTGCGGCATATTCGCCAGACAAGAGTGGACCTGCGATGCACGGACGAACAACTCGCCCGTGCAATCCTGGCTCTATAAGCGACAACACTCACGGCATCTTTGTGATCAGGCCAAAGTATGCCTGCCTGAAGCTCAATGCCGTGCTGGTAGATTCGCCACACGCAATGGCGGCGGTGAAGCAGCGGCTCGAACGGCCGCCGCGGTGTCGCTGATTCAGCTCTGCTTGTAGCCGCGCACTTCATCCACGCCACGGTTGGCCAACTGGTCGGCGCGCTCGTTGCCAGGATGGCCGATGTGCCCGCGTACCCATTTCCAGGTGATGTCGTGACGATTGCACTGTTCATCGAGCAATTGCCACAGGTCGGCGTTCTTGACCGGCTCCTTGGCCGCCGTTTTCCAGCCGCGTTTTTTCCAGTTGACCATCCACTCGTTGATGCCCTTCATCACATATTGCGAGTCGGTCACCAGCAGTACGTTGCAACGCCGCTTGAGTTCTTCGAGGCCGCGAATGGCGCCCATCAATTCCATACGGTTATTGGTGGTATTGGCTTCGCCGCCCCACAGTTCCTTCTCCACGCCCTTGCACACCAGCAAGGCGCCCCAGCCGCCTGGGCCCGGGTTGCCTTTGCAGGCGCCATCGGTGAAGAGTTCTACGCTATCGGTCATCGGTTATTCGGCCTGAAATCAAAAAGAGGTTTTACGGTTCGCCTTGTTCGCGGTTGACCTTGGCCAACGGCATCGGCACGAGCTTGCCGATCGGCTCGCGGCGCACTTGCTGCAACGGTCGCAGCCCGACCACGATCTTGCGTGCGACCAATAAATAGAAGCCGCCACCCGACAGCTGCCAGGCTCCTGCCCGGCGTTCCCAACCGGCCAGACGGCCCTGCCACTTGGCAGTCGCAAGCGGCGGACGATAGCACCCGAAGCGGCGTTTCTCCAGCGCGAAGCCCAGCAGGTTGAGCCAGTCGCCCACCCGTGATGGCGCGATGCAACGCGCCTGGCGCAGTCCGTCATGGGCGAACACACGGCGCAGGCCCCAACTGCTCCAGGGGTTGATGCCGACAATCAGCAAATGGCCACCAGGGCGCACGCTGCTCGCCGCTTCGCGCAACAAACCGTGGGGTGACAAGCAGAAATCCAGGCCGTGCTGCAACACCACCACATCGGCGGCGTGTTCGCTCAAGGGCCAGGCCTGTTCCTCGCAGACGATCTCCACGCCCGGCAACGGTGCACCCAGGCGCACATTGCGTTGCACCTGCGGCGCCGATGGAGGCGTGTCGGCCGACGGTCCGTAATGCACCAGGTAGCCACCAAAGAACCGGCCCAGCTCGTCTTCGAGCATGCGCCGCTCTTCTTCCAGCAAAAACTGCCCAATCGGCCCGGACAACCATTCGCGGGCCGCGCTGATCAGGGCCAGCCACTCAGGATCGGCCTGGGCGAACGCTTTATCAGTCATTGCATTCTCCAACTCGCCTAGACGTTCTAAGATGCACCAATGTGTTCAGCTTGGCGAATCGAAGAATGATACAGATCAGTGCCCTACCCGCCTTTACCGACAACTACATCTGGTTGTTACAAGACCCTACGACCCAGCGCTGCGCCGTGGTCGACCCCGGCGATGCCACGCCAGTGCTGGCCTGGCTCAAGCAGAATGCCGAGTGGCGCCTCAGCGACATACTGGTTACCCATCATCACCATGATCATGTAGGCGGTGTCGAGCAACTGAAAAATGCCACCGGCGCCAAGGTTTATGGCCCTGCCAACGAAAAGATCCCGGCGCGGGATGTGGCCTTGCACGATAACGACCATATCCGCGTGCTGGGCTGGGACTTCGACGTGTACGCCGTGCCAGGCCACACCCTCGGCCACATCGCCTTTTATCACCAAGGCGTATTGCTGTGCGGCGATACCTTGTTCGCCGCCGGTTGCGGTCGCCTGTTCGAAGGTACACCCGAACAGATGTACAACTCTCTGGAACGCCTGGCCGCCCTGCCCGCCGATACGCAGGTGTACTGCACCCACGAATACACGCAAAGTAACTTGAAATTTGCCCAAGCCGTGGAACCGCACAATGCCGACATCGCCGAACGGGTGGAAAATGTCGCCCAACTTCGCGCCCGTGGCCAGATGACGCTGCCCTCCAACCTGGCCCTGGAAAAACGTACTAACCCTTTTCTGCGCACCGCTGAAACATCCGTTAAACAAAAAGCGGACGAACGGAACGGCCGCGACAACCGCTCTGGGGCCGAGGTGTTTGCTAGCTTGAGGGCTTGGAAAGATAAGTTCTAACCAGATGCAATCTGATACGTAATTTCTGAATGGTTGACCGGAACCAAAGCGCTTTCTAGAATCGCCCGACATTTTTGCCCGGAACTTACTTCCAGCCAATGTCGTCATCTATTCGTAAATCCATTTCTTCAGACGCATTGACCCGCCTGGCTCAAGCCGTGGCGGTGGCCGTTTCCGCGACTCTGGCGGGCTGCCAATCGACCAATTACGCTGCACAATCCACCGTGCAACCCAAACCGAATCTTGCTGCCAAGATCAAGCAAAAACCTATTTGGCTATCAGAGAAGCCCAGCCCCGAAGTACCCCAGGACGTCTGGGAACGCATGCGTCGGGGCTTTCAATTGCAGGACGGTGTCGGCGTCAACCCGCGCATCGAGCAACAGCGCCTGTGGTTCGCCAGTAACCCCTCCTTTCTGGAGAATGCCGGCGAACGCGGCAGCCTCTACATTCATTACATCGTCGAGCGCCTTGAAGAACGCAACATGCCCCTGGAGCTGGCGCTGCTGCCAGTGATTGAAAGTGCCTACAACCCAATGGCCTATTCGCGCAGCGATGCGGTGGGCTTGTGGCAGTTCATTCCCTCCACCGGGCGCTACTTCAACCTGCGCCAGACCCGCGCCTACGATGGCCGCCGCGACATCACGGCCTCCACCACCGCCGCCCTGGACTATCTGACGCGTCTGCATGACATGTTCAACGGCGACTGGCTGCTGGCCCTGGCGGCCTATAACGCCGGCGAAGGCACGGTCAGCCGGGCAATCGAGCGCAACGAAAAGCTCGGCCTGCCCACTGACTACTGGAACCTGCCCCTGCCTCAGGAAACCAAGGACTATGTGCCCAAGTTCCTGGCCTTGTCCCAGGTAGTACTGGCGCCCGAAGCCTACGGCGTCAACCTGAACCCGATTGCCAACACGCCGTACTTCGAGGTCGTTGAAGTCAAGCAAAGCATGGACCTGTCACGGGTTGCCGCGCTGGCCGAGATCGACGAAGACGAACTGTTTCAGCTCAACCCGGCCTTGAAACAACGCACCACCCTGGATGGCCCCCAGCATCTGCTGGTGCCGACCTCCAAGGCCCAACTGCTGACCAGCACCCTTTCGACGATGAAGCCGGAAGAATTGCTGAGCATGCGCCCCAAGAAGCCGGTATTCGACGAAGTCGAGACCAAGGCGGTCGCAGGGCGTACCCGCAGCTACAAGGTACGCAGTGGCGACAACCTCACGCTGATCGCCAAGGCCAACAAGGTCGATGTGCATGACCTGCAGCGCTGGAACAAGCTCAACGGCCAGGCCCTCAAGGTCGGCCAGACCCTGGTGATGCAGGACACGCGTAAAGTCGCGGCGAAAAAACCGGTGCAGTACAAGGTCAAGAAAGGTGACTCGCTGTACATGGTGGCCAAGCGCTTCAACGTCGAGATGCAACATCTCAAGCGTTGGAACCCGCGCACCGGCCAGGCATTGAAACCAGGGCAGATGCTGGTGGTTTCCGGGCCGCGCTAATACCTCGGGGAGAGCTGGCTTGTGTGGGAGCTGGCTTGCCTGCGATGCAGGCACCTCGGTCTATCAGTCAGACCGCAGTGATGCTATCGCAGGCAAGCCAGCTCCCACATTTGACCTTCACACCGTCCAATAGCTTGCAGTCCGCAAAATGGCCTTCCCGACAGCCTTTTTCCAACCGGAACAAGCTGTTACTGTACCGATCATAAAGCCCAAGCCGCCTGGATCGGATCTCTGACTTGAAGCGTCCCCTCCTTCTACTAATAAGTCTGGCCTTGAGCTTTGCGGCGAACGCGACGATCACCGAAAGCCACGGTTATGCGCAGTTCGGCACACTCAAGTACCCGGCCAAATTCACCCATTACGATTGGGTAAACCCTGCAGCGCCCAAAGGCGGGACATTGCGGGTGATGGCATTTGGCACCTTCGATACGCTCAACCCCTACACCTTCAAAGGTTCAAGCCCGGTTTCCACCGCCAACTTCCTGCAGTACGGCGTCAACGAGCTCAATGAGCCCTTGATGGTGGGCACCGGGCAATACGCGCCGTCGGGCGATGAACCCACCTCAAGCTATGGCCTGATTGCCCAATCGGTGGAATACAGCGAAGACCGCAGTTGGGTGGTGTTCAACCTGCGCCCCGAAGCACGCTTTCACGACGGCAAGCCGATCACCGCCGATGACGTGGCGTTTTCCTATCGCACCCTGCTGACCGAAGGCCACCCGCAGTACCGCACCAACCTGCAGGAAGTGGCCCGGGTCGATATCCTCAACCCTCACCGTATCCGCTTTGTGTTCAAGCGCGCCGGCAACCCCTTGCTGATCCTGCGCCTGGGCGAGTTGCCGGTGCTGCCCCAGCACTATTGGAAAAACCGTGACTTCAAGGCCACCACCTTCGAGCCGCCCCTGGGCAGTGGGCCCTACCGCATCACCAAGGTTGCGCCTGGGCGGCAACTGGTGTTTGAACGGGTCAAGGATTACTGGGGCAAAGACCTGCCGGTCAACCAGGGTTTCTATAACTACGACAAGGTCGAAGTGGAGTTCTATCGCGACAGCGACGTGGCCTTTGAAGCCTTCAAGGCCGGTGAATTCGACATTTATATCGAGCATCAGGCCAAGAACTGGGCCACCGGTTACAACTTCCCGGCGGTCAACCGCGGCGATGTGATCAAGGCGCAGATCGCCCATCAGATCCCCACCCAGAGCCAGGGCCTGTTCATGAATACCCGGCGACCGGCGTTCAGCCAGGCCAAGGTGCGTGAAGCCCTGGGGTTGATGTTCGATTTTGAATGGACCAACCGCACGCTGTTCAGCAGCGCCTACAAGCGTTCGGTGAGCTATTACCCCAACAGTGAATTCTCGGCCACCGGCCTGCCCGTGGGCCATGAGTGGTTAATGCTCTCGCCCTACCGCGACCAACTGCCGGCCGCGCTGTTTACCCAACCGTTCAGCCTGCCGCACACCGATGGTCGCGGCATCCCTCGCGAAACCCTGCGCCAGGCCCTGGCCCTGCTCAGCGAGGCCGGCTGGAAACTGTCGGGGCAGCGCCTGCTGGATAAGGACGGGCAACCGCTGCGCCTGGAAATCCTGCTGGTCAACCCAAACCTCGAGCGCATCCTGCAACCCTATGTCGAAAATCTGACCCGCATCGGCATCGACGCCCGCTTGCGTACCGTTGACCGCGCACAATACAAACAGCGCCTCGATCAATTCGATTTCGACATGATTCTGATGACTCTCAACCAGACCTTGAGCCCCGGCCTTGAGCAGTGGCAGTACTTCCACTCCAGCCAGGCCGCAATCAAAGGCAGCAAGAATTACGCCGGTATCGCCAACCCGGTGGTCGACCACCTGCTGGACCAACTGCTGGCGGCGCAGACCCGCGAAGAACAACTGGCTGCCGGCCGCGCCCTGGACCGGGTGCTGCTGTGGCAGCACTACAGCATTCCCAACTGGTACCTCAACTATCATCGCCTGGCGTACCGCAACCGGTTCGCCTTCGTCACCACGCCGCCCTACAGCCTGGGCCTGAGCGCATGGTGGCTGAAAGCTTCGGAGAAAGCCCAATGATGTCCTTGCGTACTACCCTGCTCGCCAGCCTGTTGCTGTGCACCGCGGCGCACGCCGCGCCACAACATGCGCTGACTCTCTACAACGAGCCCCCCAAGTACCCCGCCGACTTCAAGCATTTTGACTATGTAAACCCCGACGCCCCCAAGGGCGGCACCTTCCGCGAATCGGCCATGGGCGGCTTCGACAGCCTCAACCCCTATATCAGCAAGGGCGTACCGGCAGACAACCTGCCACTGATCTACGACACCCTGGCCATGCAAAGCCTGGACGAACCCATCACCGAATACGGCCTGGTGGCCGGCAAGATCGAAAAAGCCCCGGACAACAGCTGGGTGCGCTTCTATCTGCGCCCCGAAGCGCGCTTCCATGACGGCCACCCGATACGCGCCGAAGACGTAGTGTTTACCTTCCAGACCCTGATCAAGGAAGGCAACCCGCTGTACCGCAACTACTACGCCGACGTCGATGAGGTGGTGGCCGAAGACCCGTTGCGCGTGCTGTTCAAGTTCAAGCGCACCAACAACCGCGAGTTGCCCTTGATCCTTGGGCAGTTGCCAGTACTGCCCAAACACTGGTGGGCCAGCCGGGATTTTTCCAAGGGCAACCTGGAAATCCCCTTGGGCAGCGGGCCTTACCAGGTGGCCGAGGTCAAGCCGGGCCGCATGATTCGCTACGAGCGGGTCAAGGATTATTGGGCCAAGGACCTGCCGGTCAATAAGGGCTTCTACAACTTCGATACCCGCATCACCGATTACTACCGCGACAGCACTGTCTCCCTGGAAGCCTTGAAGGCCGGGCAGTTCGACTACTGGCTGGAGTTCAGCGCCAAGAACTGGGCCAATGCCTACAACATTCCAGCGGTGAAAGAAGGCCGATTGATCAAGGAAGAAATTCCCAACGGCAACCCCACCGGCATGCAGGGTTTTGTGTTCAACATGCGCAAGCCGATGTTCCAGGACGTGCGGGTGCGCAAGGCCATCAGCCTTCTGCTGGATTTCGAGTGGAGCAACAAGCAACTGTTCAACGGTGCCTACACCCGTACCCGCAGCTATTTCGAAAACTCGGAAATGGCCGCCACCGGCCTACCCGGTCCGGACGAGCTGGCGATTCTCGAGCCGCTGCGCGACAAGATCCCTGGCGAAGTCTTCACCCAGGCATTCGAACCGTCCCACACCGACGGCAGCGGCATGATCCGCACCCAGCAACGCGAGGCCTACCAACTGCTGCAGGAAGCGGGCTGGAAGATTGTTGACGACAAAATGGTCGACAGCACCGGCAAGCCAGTGACCATAGAGTTTTTGCTGGCCCAGACCGAGTTCGAGCGCATCCTGCTTCCGTTCAAGCGCAACCTGGCAGACCTGGGCATCGACCTGGTGATTCGTCGCGTGGACGTCTCACAGTTCGTCAACCGCCTGCGCTCGCGCGACTTCGACATGCTGGTGGGCAGCTTCCCGCAATCCACCTCGCCGGGTAACGAGCAGCGCGAGTTCTGGAAATCCTCCAGCGCCGACAAGCCCGGCAGCCGCAACTACATGGGCCTCAAGGACCCCGCGGTCGACCAGTTGGTGGAAGAGCTGATCGACGCCGGTTCGCGGCAAAGCCTGATCGCCCACGCCAGGGCGCTGGATCGTGTGCTGCAGTTTGGTTACTACGTGATTCCCAACTGGCACATCAAGACCTTTCGCGTCGCGTACTGGGACCACCTGGGCCACCCCAAGGTCTCGCCACGCTACGACGTCGGCACCGCGACCTGGTGGAGCAAACCCGACGTCACACCTGCCGTCCCCCTGGACACACGCGCCGATGCGGCGAGCGGAGGCGATTAAATGCTGGCCTATATTGTTCGCCGCCTGTTGCTGATCATTCCCACGCTGTTCGGGATCTTGTTGATCAACTTTGTCATCATCCAGGCCGCTCCCGGCGGCCCGGTGGAGCAGATGATCGCCAAGCTCGAAGGCTTCGACGGCGCCACCAGCCGCATTGCTGGCGGCGGCGCCGAAGTCGCGGTGGCCGGTTCCAGCTACCGTGGCGCCCAGGGCCTGGACCCGGCGCTGATCAAGGAAATCGAAAAGATGTACGGCTTCGACAAGTCGGCGCCGGAACGCTTGTGGATCATGGTCAAGAACTACGCCCAGCTGGACTTCGGTGACAGCTTTTTCCGAGACGCCAAGGTCATCGACCTGATCAAGGAGAAGATGCCGGTGTCCATTTCCCTCGGGTTGTGGAGCACCTTGATCATGTACCTGGTGTCCATCCCCCTGGGGATCGCCAAGGCCACGCGCCACGGCAGCCATTTCGATGTGTGGACCAGCTCGGCGATCATCGTCGGCTACGCGATACCGGCGTTCCTGTTTGCGATTCTGCTGATCGTGGTGTTTGCCGGTGGCAGTTATTTCGACTGGTTCCCCTTGCGCGGGCTCACCTCCAACAACTTCGAGGAGTTGAGTTGGGGCGGCAAGATCCTCGATTACTTCTGGCACCTGGCGCTGCCCGTCACCGCCCTGGTGATCGGCAACTTCGCGACCATGACCCTGCTGACCAAGAACAGCTTTCTCGACGAGATCAACAAGCAGTACGTGGTCACCGCCAAGGCCAAGGGCCTGACCAATCGCCGCGTGCTGTATGGCCACGTGTTCCGCAACGCCATGCTGCTGGTGATCGCCGGTTTCCCTTCGGCCTTCATTGGCATCTTCTTTACCGGCTCGTTGCTGGTGGAGGTGATCTTCTCCCTCGACGGCCTGGGCCTGATGAGCTTTGAAGCGGCGATCAACCGTGACTACCCGGTGGTGTTCGGCACGCTGTTTATCTTCACCCTGCTGGGGCTGATCGTGAAACTGATCGGCGACCTCACCTACACCCTGGTCGATCCACGTATCGACTTTGCCAGCCGGGAGCATTGAGATGAACCTGTCCCCCCTCAATCGCCGCCGGTTCGAGCGGTTCAAGGCCAACAAGCGTGGCTGGTGGTCGCTGTGGCTGTTCCTGGTGCTGTTCGTGCTGAGCCTGGGCGCCGAGTTGATCGCCAACGACAAGCCCCTGGCGGTGCACTTCGACGGCGGCTGGTACTTCCCGGCGCTCAAGCGCTACCCGGAGACTACCTTCGGCGGTGAATTCCCGCTGGAAGCCAACTACAAGAGCCCGTACATCCAGGAACTGCTCAAGGCCAAGGACGCCTGGACCTTGTGGGCGCCGATTCCGTTCAGCTACCAGAGCATCAATTACGACCTGAAAGTCCCGGCCCCGGCGCCGCCGTCCTCGGTCAACCTGCTGGGCACCGATGACCAGGGGCGCGATGTGCTCGCGCGGGTGATCTACGGCTTTCGTGTATCGGTGCTCTTCGCCCTGACCCTGACCATACTCAGCTCGATCATCGGCGTGATTGCCGGCGCCTTGCAGGGCTTTTATGGCGGCTGGGTCGACCTGGCCGGGCAACGTTTCCTGGAGATCTGGTCCGGCTTGCCGGTGCTTTACCTGCTGATCATCCTGGCCAGCTTCGTGCAACCCAACTTCTGGTGGCTGCTGGGGATCATGCTGCTGTTTTCCTGGATGAGCCTGGTGGATGTGGTGCGCGCCGAGTTCCTGCGCGGGCGCAACCTGGAATACGTGCGCGCGGCGCGGGCGCTGGGCATGCAGAACGGTGCGATCATGTTCCGTCACATCCTGCCCAATGCGATGGTCTCGACCATGACCTTCCTGCCCTTCATTCTCACCGGTGCCATTGGCACCCTCACCGCCCTGGACTTTCTAGGCTTCGGGCTGCCGGCAGGTTCGCCGTCGCTGGGTGAGCTGGTGGCGCAGGGCAAATCCAACTTGCAAGCGCCGTGGCTGGGCATGAGTGCCTTTGCGGTGCTGGCGATCATGTTGAGCTTGTTGGTGTTTATCGGCGAGTCCGCTCGCGATGCGTTCGACCCGAGGAAATGAGATGAATCCGGACAATCTGATCGAAATCCGCGACCTCAGTGTCGAGTTCGTCACCGGCGAGCATCATCACCGCGTGGTCAACCACGTCAGTTTCGACATCAAGCGCGGCGAAACCCTGGCGCTGGTGGGCGAAAGCGGTTCAGGCAAATCGGTCACCGCCCATTCGATCCTGCGCCTGCTGCCCTACCCGTTGGCCAGGCATCCGTCTGGCACTATCGAGTATTCAGGGCAAGACCTGCTGACGCTCAAAGAGAAAACCCTGCGGCATATACGCGGCAACCGCATTGCGATGATCTTCCAGGAGCCGATGACCTCGTTGAACCCGCTGCATTCCATCGAAAAGCAGATCAACGAAGTGCTCGGCCTGCACAAGGGCCTGACCGGCAAGGTCGCCACCCAGCGCACGTTGGAATTGCTGGAGCTGGTGGGTATCCCCGAGCCACACAAACGCCTCAAGGCGTTGCCTCACGAGCTGTCCGGCGGCCAGCGCCAGCGAGTGATGATCGCCATGGCTCTGGCCAACGAGCCGGAGTTGTTGATTGCCGACGAGCCGACCACGGCGCTGGATGTCACCGTGCAGTTGAAGATCCTGGAATTGCTCAAGGAGCTGCAGGCGCGGCTGGGCATGGCGCTGCTGCTGATCAGCCACGACCTCAACCTGGTACGGCGCATCGCCCATCGTGTGTGTGTGATGCAGCAAGGTTGCATCGTTGAACAGGCCGATTGCGAGACACTGTTCCAGTCGCCCCAGCATCCCTACACCCAGGAATTGCTCGCGGCGGAGCCCAGTGGTGGGCCAGCCAACAATGATGTCGGCCCTCCGCTGCTGGAAGTGGACGACCTGAAAGTCTGGTTTCCGATCAAGAAAGGCTTTTTGCGCAATACCGTCGATTACGTCAAGGCTGTGGACGGCATCAACTTCAGCCTGCCCCAGGGCCAAACCCTGGGCATCGTTGGCGAAAGTGGCTCGGGCAAGTCCACCTTGGGCCTGGCAATTTTGCGCCTGATCGGCAGCCAGGGCGGGATTCGCTTCGAAGGCCAGCAACTGGACCGCCTCAGCCAACAGCAGGTGCGCCCGTTGCGCCGGGAAATGCAGGTCGTGTTCCAGGACCCGTTCGGCAGCCTGAGCCCGCGCATGTGCGTCAGCGAGATCGTTGGCGAAGGCCTGCGTATCCACAAGATGGGCACGCCCGCCGAACAGGAAGCGGCGATTATCGCGGCGCTCAAGGAAGTGGGCCTGGACCCCGAATCCCGGCATCGCTACCCCCATGAATTTTCCGGCGGCCAGCGCCAACGCATCGCTATCGCCCGAGCGCTGGTGCTCAAGCCGCGCCTGATCCTGCTGGACGAACCCACCTCGGCCCTGGACCGCACGGTACAGCGCCAGGTGGTAGAGTTGCTGCGTGGTTTGCAGGCCAAGTACAACCTGACCTACCTGTTTATCAGCCATGACCTGGCAGTGGTGAAGGCGCTGAGTCACCAGTTGATGGTGGTCAAGCAAGGCCAGGTGGTGGAGCAAGGCGATGCCCAGGCTATTTTTGCTGACCCGCAACATGCCTATACCCGGCAGTTGCTCAAGGCGGCTTTTTTGGTGCCGGCCTGACGGCACGCGGGTGCAAATGCAGGAGAAATAACGCCATGTCGCTCAGCCCAATCGCCCGTCCCGCAGACACGCCGCGCTTCTGGCGCGACGAACGCCTGCCGTTCATCGAAGCGCGCACCATCGCCGACGGGCGCAAGGTCACTTACACCCGGCACGCCCATGAGCATTTTTCCATCGGTGCGATCACCACCGGCTGCAGCTATTACCACTACGGCGCGCGCACCTTCGAAATCAGCGCCGGCACCGTGGTGCTGATGAACCCAGGCGATGTGCATGCGTGCAACCCCATCCATGACCAGCCCTGGTCCTACCACATGCTGTACCTGGACACGCCGTGGCTGACCGACCTGCAATACCAGCTGGGATTCAGTACCGACCAGGGCTACCGGCCATTCGACACACCCCATACTCGCGACACCGGGCTGTACCACGGCTTGCTTGACCTGTACCGCACGCTAGTGGATGAGCAGGCCGAACTGCTGCAAAAACAGAGTGCGCTAGTGAGTTACTTCACCGAGGTGCAACAGCGCCTGAATCCTTCACTGACGCCGGTACGCGAGGTCAACCACAAACTGGAACGCGCCGCCGACTACATCCGCGCCCACTGCACACAGGCCTTGAAACTCGAAGACATTTGCCAGGCCGCTGAACTGTCGCCGTCTTATCTGATCCGCGCATTCAAGCAGTATTACGGCTTGACGCCCCACGCCTTCATGGTCAACCGCCGCATCCAGTTCGCCCGCAGCCAACTGCGCAATGGCGCACTGATTGCCGACGTCGCCCTGGCCGCGGGCTTTGCCGACCAGGCGCACTTCCAGCGCACCTTCAAACAACACTTCGCGGCCACGCCGGGGCAATACCGCGAGAACCTCAAGCCATCAGCAAATAACCCACACTGGCCACCAGCAACGCGGCCATTGAGCGGTTGAACAGGCGCACACCTTTGGGGTTGTTCAAGTAGCGGCGCAAAAACGTCCCCGCATACGCCCAGCACGCCACCGACAGGTAGCAGATCACCAGGTAAAGCACGGCAAACAACCATACCTGCGCCGCATCGCCATCGGCCACGAACAACCCCATGCCTGCCACACACGCCAGCCAGGCTTTCGGGTTGAGCCACTGCATGATCGCGCCATACAACATCGACGGCGCGGAGTGCGCACCGTCAGCGTCCAGACGGCCATCATCCACCGCCAGCTTCCAAGCCATATACAACAAGAACGCCACGCCGCCCCAGCGGATCAATTGAATCAGGATCGGCCAGCGCACCAATACTTCATGCAACCCCAGGCCGATCAACACCAACAACAAGGTAAAACCCACGGCGGCGCCGAAGACATGTTTCTGGCTGGCGACGAAACCAAAACGTGCGCCAGAACTTAAAGCGACCACATTCACCGGTCCCGGCGTGATGGACGTGGCCAGGGCAAAGGCGGCCATGGAGAGAATCAAGCTCATTGCAGTTCCTTTTGTGATCCCAAACGAGGTTTAGATCACGGTACCGCGCAGGGACACGAGGGTATTGAAGAAAATGCCCCTGGGTACTTCAGAAACGGACGCTGATCTGATTAGTGCCCCCGCGATAAACTGTGGGAGCTGGCTTGCCTGCGATGGCGGCCGTTCAATCGACAGAGATGTCAAATGTGCCGCCCACAGGTAACCACGATGCGAAGCGAGCCGCTCTTGATCTTGATCTGCTTGTGATCTTGATCTCAGGCGCCCCGTTAAACCACGCTGGCCGAACGCAGGCTTGAATTCGTGGGTAACGTGGTGGGGCAAGAGCGTTTTGCTTACTTTTGTCTGGGCCGGCATTCCGGCTTTTCAAAAGTGAGACGCCGTCAGGGCGGAACCCTAAGTAGCCGTTACCGCAGGAATGGATAGGTACTCGGTATTACGGTGTCGACTGTGAGGTCGTCTTCGCAGGCAAGCCAGCTCCCACAGTTGGATCGCGGGGGCGTCAGGTAGATAGCCATCGGCTGGCACGCCGCGATCGCAGCGATACGGCGACCCAACAAGCCAGCTTTCATAGTGGGATCCAGGGCACCTCTCAGCGCTGGGTGGGAATACGAATATCGCCCCCCCGACACTGGCTCTTCACACTGCGCGGGCAACCGGCAAACGCGAGATCCTTGGTCAGGCACACCCGCACTTCCGACAGCACCTTGCCCTTGCAGATCACCGCCATACCGTGGTTGCCCATGCGTGGGTTGCTCTCGCGAAACAGCGCCTCGATCTCGTTGGCCCGCAATGACGGCGGCGTATTGAACGGCTGCAGTTGCTGCGGAATGGCAACCGCACCGAGCGCCACATCGGTCTTCTCCAGATACTCCAACGGCTCCAGCCCACTGCAGGTACCATGCTTGGCCCACTCATGCTTGAGCAGCGTGCGGGTGGGAAACAGCGCCGCGCCCTTGTCCATTTCTGCCGCGCTCAAGCGCGTCTGCGGTGTACAGGACGCCGGCCACCCTCCCCGTGCGTATTGCGGCCACAAACCATGCAGCACAAAGCCGTAGCCTTTACCTGAGCATTGCTCGTTGCCTGAGTGCGTGAGGCAAAACGTGGGTGACCACGAGAGCGATAGCACATAGAAATCAAACTCACCCGCCTGCCCTTGGCTGCGTGGCGCCGCCGTTGCCGCGGTGGCCATCAGCAGCCACATCACCATCCAGTATTTCATCCCGGTATTCCTTTAAAAGAGTAAAGCCTTACGCTATTGCCACGCCTAGGGATGCTGGGAGTAACGGTGTAACACCTTGTCCAAGATGATATCGGTCTTCAGCGCTTCGATGCCCAGCGACGGATGCTCGGCCTCGCCACGAATATGCGCGTTCATGTTCAGGACGTGGTGCCATTGAATATGGGTGTGACACGGCACGTCCAACACCTCGGTGGTCTCGCCTTCAAGACGCAGCGGCTGGTCCTCGAACACCGAAAACTGAATACGACCGCGACTGCCGATCAGTTCGACCCGGTCTTCGCGTCGGTCCGCCACAAAATTCCAGCAGCCCATGCCCAATGCACCGCTGGCAAATGTCCAGCAGGCCGTCACGGCATCTTCTGCCGCGTAGCGCCCAGCCTGTCGCGCCGAAAAGCCTGAGACCTCGACGATGTCCCCGGCCAGGTACTGGAACAGGTCGAACCCATGGCTCGCCAGGTCGGCAAAGTAACCGCCACCGGCAATGGCCGGATCGGTGCGCCAATTGGTGGCGTCGGAGTCTGTTACAGCAGCGGGTTTGCACAAGGTCCAGGTCAGGTGGCGCAACTCACCGATACGGCCTTCCTGCAGCCAGGTGCGCACTTGCTGAAAGCGTGGCAATGAACGCCGGTAGTAGGAGACAAACAGATGCAGCCCGGCGCGCTCGAATGTGCGCTGCATCAACGCGCTCTGTTCAGCATTCAGCGACATCGGCTTTTCGACGCAACAATGTTTACCCGCCGCGGCCACTCTCAGGGCGTACTCAAGGTGACTGTCGGGCGGAGTGGCAATGTAGACCGCATCCACCTCGGGGTCATCGATCAAGGCCTGGGCATCGGTATAGCAACGGGCAATGCCATGGCGCGCCGCATAATCGCGCACCGCCTCGGCACGCCGCCCCATCACGGCGACCAATGCCGAACCTGGCGCTTTATAGAAAGCCGGTCCACTCTTCAATTCAGTGACACTGCCACAGCCGATCATGCCCCAGCGTATGGTCTTCATCTAATGTCCTCGGTCGTATTCGTCAATCGGGCAGTATCCACATACAGGCCCTGGCGCGCCATAACCACTTAGCATGACAATTGCATTACACTTTTATGACATTCATCCGGCGCGGGGGCACACTCGATGAAAATTAGGGCGACCGTCATTTGCGAACATGAGGGGCACATCCTCTTCGTACGCAAGGCCAGATCAAAATGGGCATTGCCCGGCGGGAAAGTAGAAGCGCACGAGCGTCCGGTAGGCGCGGCGGAACGCGAGCTGGAAGAAGAAACCGGTTTAAACGTGGACGGCTTGCTGTACCTGCAGGAGCTCAAGGCCCGCGACACCGTCCACCATGTGTTCGAGGCCTCGGTGATCAATATCGACGAGGCACGGCCGTGCAATGAGATTGTGGATTGCCAGTGGTACGCCTACAGCGCCGTGGACGAGCTGGACACCACAGACGCTACCCGCCACATCGTCAAATCCTTCCTGCGGCGCCTCTGACGCGCTGGACGGCCGTTAACCTACCGCCGCAAACCCACGGCGCCCGGCCTTTATCTCGGTACGCAACTCACCAATCAGGTTGGAGATGGCACGGATGCTGTCCAGGCCTTCGGGTGATACGCGGGTCAGCAGCAAGTCGACACGACCGGACGCAGGCTCGAACACGCTGATGCGCAGCGAGCCGTCACTATTGAGGCAGCACTCACACGCAAGCGGCAGGAAGCCTGAGGCCATGATGCGGTTGAATTCGGTGATGGAAATCATGATCAGCCCCCCGTCCCTGGGTTCTACCCGATTGAGGTGATGCAAGCAGCATAGATAAGGTTTTGCCGGCCGCCGGACAATTAATGCAAAAGTGTTAGCCAGCCCTCACTTTAGTAGGTCGTCACCGGCCATGAACGACAGGCCGAGATTAAATCGCGGGCAAAAAAAATCCCAAGTAGCTGATGGAAACTTGGGATTTAAAAATGCATAAACCGTGGGAGGTGAACGCTCGGCTATAGTAGCGATTGTAAAAACATGTAACAAGATTATTTTAATCCTTTCGTCGGATTGAAAGCGTCGTAAGTCATTCAATAACCACATATTTTTTAAGGTAGAAGGCAGTAGTCGTGCTACTTTTTGGTGCAAGTAACGACAGTAAATCCCTGTATAAAAAATGGTTATTAATCGGGCGTAGCGCTTTCAAGTAACTGTTCACTTAACTGCTTGCATGTTTCTTGAAGGGCCTCACGACTGGAAGCAGTGGCGCCCACCACGGCCTCCAGATGACGACACAGCGTCAGGCGTTCAGCCGCCTCTTCGCGCTGGCGGTCGACCTTGGCGTTGAGTTGAATGAAATAGAACCCCAGCAGCACGGCGATGCCCAGCACACCCACCGCGAGGTAGCGCAAGCCGTTGGACGATGGAGGCTCTGGGGCATTCATGGCCTTATGGCGCCCTGCTCTTTTCATAACGAACGTCATCACCATCGACCGGGCCCACGACGGACCAGCCCAGGCGCTGATAGAACCCATTGGCCCGGATTTCATCACGCCCATCAGTCACCAGGTAGAGCGTGTCGTGGTGCTCAAACAGAGCCGCCTCGGCCACCGCCATCAGTTGACGGCCCAGCCCAAGCTTCTCGTGCGAGGGCAGCACGAACATTGCGAACACTTCACCTTCATCCAGGTCGACCATGGAAAACCCCGCCGCCTGGCCGTCCACTTCCGCGATCCAGCCGCAAGGTGCTGCGCGCAACGTATCGCTCAATACCTGCGGGGTAATCCCCAGGCCAGCCATCTGTTCAAGGCTCAGGTGGTTTTGCACCACCGAGGTGCGAATCGCGCACAGCGTGTCGACGTCATCAGGTGTCGCCGTTCGAATCAGCACTTGCATACCCGCCTCCATCAAGAAGTGCGCAATTGTATGCAAATACTCACATGGGGTTTGTCGTGGATTTGTAAAGGCCCCACGGCTGGTGCGGGCTACGGATTACTTGCGTGCGACCTTGTAGCGCAGGCAATCCTGGTAAAAGCTTTGACGAATCGCCTCGGGCTTGAGCCTTGAGCGGCTGTCATAGGTCTGCTCGGTGATGCCCATGGCCATCATGCGCATCCACGATTTGCTGAACTTGAGGGTCTGGATCTTCTGCCGGGCCGCGTATAGCGAAACGCCGGATAACTTTAGCTCCTGGGCCCTGGCGGCCGTGCCTGCGCCCCAACTGCACATGTACTTGTCACCCTCGCGCAATTCCCTGGCCTGCGCGACAGTCGCGCCGCCGGCCAGGGAGCAGGCAATCAGCATCATTCCCACAGAGCGCATTTGCATCCTCACCTAACCACCTGAAAATAAAAGTGATTTTGGCGAGGATTTTGTTACAAAGGGGCCATTAAATTGCCTTACTGCGCAAAGCGACTCGCGGATGCTTCCTATCAAGGCTTGAGTTCGAACAGCGCCGGCATCGGTGGCCACTGCGAAGGCACTTTACGAAAGCGGCTGAACCCGGCTGCCTCAGCCATCTGGCGGGCACGCTTCTCGCCCATGAACGCCCCCAGCCCTGCCCCACCGTGGGACAGCGAACAGGTCATGCAATAGAGGGTGCTCTGCGGGTACATGACGCGCCCGAACAGGTTCATGTTCTCGTGCAGTTCCTCGGACAGGTTGAGCTCCACCATCAGGTAAATACCGTCTTCGGCCGTGGCGGCGCGCAAATCCTTGAGCATCTGCTGAGGGTCGGTGGCATCGTGGATCACCACAAAGGTGGTCACGAAGTCGAATTGCTGGCCGCGCAACGCATCGGAGTCGTTCACCTCGAATTGCACCCGGTCACCCACACCAGCCGCCTCGGCGTTGGCCCGCGCCAACTCGATGGAAGGCAGGTGGAAGTCGCAGCCGACAATGCGCGCCTCAGGATAGGCCTTGGCCATGGTGATCGCCGCCAGGCCCGCACCACAGCCGAAATCCAGCACACTGCCGCCGGTCTTGAGCTTCTCTTCGACGCCGTCCAGGGATGGAATCCAGTGCTGGACCAGGTAGTGCTTGTACCAGGGCATGGTCATGCGCTCCATGCCTTTCCAGGTTTCCAGCGGGAACGCCTCTTCAGCGCAACCACCACCATGGCGGAAGGCCTCGATGACCTTGGGCGCCATGCTCACGAACGGCACGCTCAGCTGGATAATGCCACCGGCAAAATACGGCGAATCTTCATCGGCCAGCACCGGCACAAACTCGGCGGGCATTTGGTAACGGCGGGTTTGCGCGTCGTAGGTCACATAATTGCCGGTGGCCATGCTGCCCAGCCATTCGCGCAAGTAACGTGCGTTGTAGCCGGTCTTGTGCGCCAACTCTTCCAGGGTCACCGCCTGGCCGTCGGCCAAAGCCTTGAACAAACCGAGCTGGTCGCCGATGTAGAGCATGGCGCCGCGCAGCGTGTTGCCGTAATCCTCCATGATGCGCGCCGAAAATTGCTGGACCTTGGCTTTATCAACTTCCATAACGTTGGACATCTGTCGCTCCTTGATGAATATGCAAATCTGTTAAGGGATCAGTGGCCGGCGAGTTTGGCCAGCACGTTGTCAACGATGCGTTCGGACATGCCCAAGTGAGTACGGGGCTCGAACAGCCGGGCCAGGGCGCCATCATTCATGACAGCAAGCACCCGCGCATCGGCCTCGATTGCCTCGCGGATCGACACGTGATTGCGCTGGCTGGCCTGGGACACTTCGAAGATGATCTGGTAGGCGCTGCTCTTGCCCAGCTTGCGCGCCATTTCGAACACCACCGCTTCGGTGCAGATGGCATCGCCATAGGCCTGGGCGGTGCATTCCATTTTCTGCACATTCACGGTGAGCCCATCGATGGTCTCGGTCAGAATCGAGAGCGCCATCAGTGCATAGTGGGAAACGTCCGCGACCGCGCACCACTCCAACCGCGTACCGCGGTAATCGCGCTCATGCTCAAGAATCATCGCGTCCAGCGCGAGCATGACCTGGGCCTTGGCCAGCCGTGCCAACACCACCACCTGCTCGCAGCCTTCGGGGTTGCGTTTGTGCGGCATGGTGCTGCTGCCGATCTGCTGGTCGCTCCAGCCCACTTCCACTTCAGCGATTTCCCAACGATTGAGCGTACGGATTTCATCGGCTACGCGGGCCAACGAGGCGGTGACCATGGCCAGGGTGCTGACGAACTCCGCAACGCGGTCACGGGACACATGCCAGCCCGTCAGGGGCACTTGCAGCGACAAGCGCTGGGCAAAACGATCCAGCATCGGCATGGCGTCCGGGCCGAACGCCGCCATGGTGCCGACCCCGCCGAACAGTTGCACCACCAGTACACGCTGGCGGGCTTCGGCCAAGCGCTGCCGGTGGCGCAACAGCTCATCGATCCAGCCGGCGACCTTCAGCCCGAAGGTGGTCGGCAAAGCGGGAATCGAGTGGGTCCTGGCGACCATCAGCGAGTCACGGTGCGCATCGGCCAGGGTCGACAACTTGCCCAGCAAAGTCTCCAGGGCCTGATCCATCGCATCAAGCACATCGCGCATCTCCAGGGATTGGGCGGTGTCCTGGATGTCTTGGGTGGTAGCGCCGTAATGCACGTATTCACGGGCACTGGGGCTACAATTTTTTTGCAGGGCGCTCAGCAATGGCATCAGCGAATGCCCAGTGGCAGCCACGCCCTCGGCCAGTTGGCGCACATTGATGCCCGATAGCAACGCGGCCTTTTCGATCTCCAGGGCCGCCTCGCGCGGGATGATGTTGACATCGGCCTGGGCCATGGCCAGCGCAGCTTCCACGTCCAGCCAACGTTGCAGGCGACAATGACTGCAGAAGATCTTGCGGCTCTGCGGGCCGGCATAACCCGAACCGTGGGTTTTCGAATCGAGGATGTGGCTGTGTTCGTGGCGGCATTGCTCGCCGTCATGATCAAAGCCCGGGTGGTCCGAACGTGCGGTGCAAGACGCACGGGCTGTCACTTCCAATGTTTGCGCATCCATCACATACCCTCCGTAGCGTACAGGGACTGACTGGTATTGCCTTGGGTTGCCATCACCGCCTCAGCGCCATCGCCTGAAGCGCGAGGTCTTGCTTTAGTTGCCACCAGATCGACCATCTCGGCCGCCAGCCCTGTGTAGGCTGTCGGGTCAAGCAAGTCGTCGAGCGTTTGCGCGCTGAAACAACCGCGCAGCCGAGGGTCGCCAAGCAGCGCATCGCGAAAGCAAACGCCCGCGTCCTGGGCCTGCAGGGCGATGTCGTGCACCAGATGATGGGCCGTCTGCTTGCCACACCGAGGCGCCAGCGCAAGCATCACGCGCTCCGACAGGATCAGCCCGCCCAGCAAGTCCAGGTTGCTGCGCATGCGCGCTTCACGCACCTGCAGCCCAGCCTGCAGCAAGCCTTCCATACGAGCGAGCAACGCACCGGCGTAAATGAACAGCTCGGGTAAGGCCGCCCATTCGATGCGCCAAGTGGTGCCGTCACGCTCGTG
Organism: Pseudomonas sp. NBRC 111138; assembly: GCF_001320835.1. Classification (NCBI taxonomy): domain Bacteria; kingdom Pseudomonadati; phylum Pseudomonadota; class Gammaproteobacteria; order Pseudomonadales; family Pseudomonadaceae; genus Pseudomonas; species Pseudomonas sp. NBRC 111138. Next base: position 91,754 of record NZ_BCBO01000098.1, read on the forward strand.
CATCTGGAAAGCGGCGTCGGTCAGCGCAACCATCTGCGCGCGCACCAGCCGCGACAGCGCGCTGATCAGGTCCACCGTCGATGGGTTTTGCTTGTGGGGCATGGTGCTACTTCCCACTTGCCCGGCTCGCCGCCCCTCGCGCACTTCGTCGATCTCGGTGCGCTGCAGGTGGTAGATCTCATTGGCGACACGGCCCAACGTCGCCGACGCCTGCACCAGCAACCACGCGGCTTCCAGGATGCGGTCGCGGGCGCTGTGCCAACTGCTCAACGGTGCCGACAGGCCGAGGCTTTCCAGGGTACGGCGCTGCACTTCCAAACCCTGCGGGCCAAGCCCGGCCAGGGTGCCCACGGCGCCGGTCAGGTTGCCGACCATCACCCGGGCGTAGGCTTCTTCAAAGCGTTCAAGGTGTCGATCAATCTCATCGACCCACACCGCCACCTTGTAGCCAAACGTGGTGGGCAAAGCGTGTTGACCATGGGTCCTGGCGACCATCGGCGTGTGCTTATGGCGCAGGGCGAGCGTGAGCAGATGCCCACGGATCCCGCGCAAACGCTGCACCACCAGGCCCCAGGCATCGCGGATTTGCAGGATCAGCCCGGTGTCGAGGATGTCCTGGGTGGTCACGCCGTAATGCACGTATTCGCCCAGCCCATCGGCGCATAACCCCTGCAATGCGCGCAGGGTCGGCACCAGGATGTGCCCGGTTTCCAGGCCTTCGCGCCCCAACGCGTCGAGGTCCAGCAGTTCCACGCTGGCTACCCGGGCAATCTCCCGGGCGGCCTCGTGGGGGATGAGGCCCATCTGCGCCTGGGTCGCCGCCAGCGCTGTTTCAACATCGAGCCACTTCTGCACCTGATTGGCATCAGAGAAGATCGCAGCAAATTCCGGGGACGAGTAAGCGCCCCCGTGGATACGGGATTCAGTGATATGACTTGGCATGTCGGGTTACTCGGGTTGTCCAGGGAGGGCTACTTCACGCGTTGTACTTCTTCCCAGACTGCATCGTAATAAGCCCGCTCCAGCCGGAAGTGCTCGGCCAAAGACGTCAGGAACGCATTCTGAAACCCGAGGTCCGGAATACGCCGTGAGATCAGCGCCCATTCACGCTTGGCCCGCGGCGGCACCAGGCTGATATGCACTTCGTAGTACTCCGCGTCATCCTGGCTCAAGCCCGCGTTGCGCAGGGCGTTGTACAGCTTGCCGTGGTTGCCC